>JBGTAO010000117.1:0-4362 GCA_041749835.1 Gemmata sp.
CATGAACGCTATCGCCCGGTTTGTGCAAGCAGACAATTCCGACTGCGTGATCGACGCCATCTTCTGCACGCTCGCGACCGCCTCCGAGAATCATCGACGCTGTGCCAATCGCACCAGCGACCATCTCGGAAAGGTAGCCGCGTTGTTTGGCCAGAATGCGATGCGTGCGCGGTGTCGACGGGAGGCGTGAAAAGTCATCAATAATGCGCGGGTCGCCACCTTGTGCCTCGATGCTGCTGCGGAACCGTTCTAGCCCCGCCCCAGTGGACAGAGCAGTTCTGATCCGGTGCAGCGCATCGTCCTCAGTTGAAGCCAGCTTAGCGAGCAGGACCATGCGTGCCGCGAGGCGGACCGAGAGCTCGGTCAGATCCGGCGGGCCGCTTCCTTTGAGTGTCTCGATGGATTCCATGACTTCGAGTGAGTTCCCGATGCAGTTGCCCAATGGGCTTTCCATTGTGGTAATCCAGGCGCTCGTTGTCAGCCCATTGGCGGTGCCCACCCGCACGAGCGATTCGGCGAGTGCCCTTGCATCGTCAGGTGTCTTCATGAACGCCCCGTGACCAAATTTCACATCCATCACGAGCCCCGTGATTCCTTCAGCGAGCTTTTTGCTCAAGATCGAAGCTGTGATTAGGGGAATGCTTTCGACGGTGCCCGTGACATCGCGCAGGGCATAGAGAGTTCGATCTGCGGGCGCGATATCTGCTGTCTGGCCGATCATTCCCATGCCTACGGAGCGTAACACGGAGCGGAATTCCGATTCGCTGAGTTGAACGCGGAATCCGGGGATCGATTCCAGCTTATCCAGGGTGCCGCCCGTGTGGCCCAGACCACGCCCGGACATCATGGGGACGATGACTCCGCACGCAGCGGCAAGCGGTGCCAGAATGAGCGATGTCTTATCCCCCACGCCACCCGTGCTGTGCTTATCAACCTTCGGTCCCGGGATGTCGGACAAGTCGAGCACCTTGCCCGAATCGGCCATCGACCGTGTCAGAATTGCTGTCTCGTGGGCCGAAAGACCGCGATGGTACACTGCCATCAGAAAGGCAGCAAGTTGGTACTTGGCCCAGTGTTCACCCGTTGTCGCGCCAAGAACAAAAGACTGAATCTGGGCCGCGGTGAGTTCCTGGCCATCGCGCTTGGCTCGAATGACATCGACTGCCCGCATATGTTCAAACCCTGGCTCAACAACGGACTTTGCACTGAATGCCAATTGTGTCTACACTTTCACCCTAGCCCCGCGTGCCGTCTCGTACAGGTGGAATTCCCGTGGCCGACCGCGCTGCTCTGATGATTGCGATCGAAACATACTTCGAGGCAGGGCCTCCACGGCAATACGCAACCAGTGATTGTGCAGAACTCCAACGCGCACTTCTGAGGCTCGACTTCAACCCGGAAAAGTGTTTGCTCATTGCAGGTACTCGCGCGACAAAAGCCGCGCTCGAGTCGCTGCTTCGCCGGTTACCCAAGCTGATTGGTAAAGTAGATTCGCTGTTGGTGATGCTCGTGACACGTGGCTTCGCCGTCCGCGGCAGCAACTACCTGGTGTGTGCGGACACGTTGCTAGCCGATCCTACTGCTACCGCGATATTACTTCCCGACTTCCTCGACGCGCTGAGGAAAACAAAGGTACCGCAGACGACACTCCTATTGGACGTTGATCCTCTGCCTCCAGGTGAAGGACTGATAACCGGAGTCACGGCAGGCTGGATACCGCAAGGTGTGGAGAATTGTTTGAACGAGGAAACCAGCGTGGTGAGCTTACTTGCCGCGGCACCGGACGAACCGAGTTTCGACTCGGGAACATTGCGGCACGGGATCTGGCGACATCACCTTCTTGAAATGTTCTGTGGTGCAGTACGGGCGGGTGTTGGCCGCGATGGAACGCTGACGGCACAAGCGTTGCAGGCCCATCTGGCCGATGCTGTTCCAAGAACCTTGCGGCGCACTCATGAAACTGAAGCGGAGCAACAACCCCGCCGGTACGGTTCAGAACAACGAGACGTGGTGGTCGCGGACCTGACCAAGGTGCTGGAGCCCAATCGCGATTTGCTTGATCCTACGCGTATGAAGCGTGTCGTCTTCCGCACCGAGTCGTTGGTCCGGATGAAAGACCTCAGTGGGTATCGGAAAACACAGTGCCTGCCGGATCGCGCGAATGAGTGGGCTCGGAAGTATGTGGCACGCATCGCCGCTGCGGATATCAAAGCAGATGTGGACAGCGTGTTCGATCGTATCCGTGAACAATTCGGCTACAAACGTAAAGATCTCGATGTCTCGGTCGAGCGGGACGGGTTCGGGTATATTCGCTCTCCCGATTTCGAATACACCGTCAGTTTGCGAGTGAACCCCGAGGAACCATCGGAGGCGTACTGGCGACGGGAAGTGGGTCGGCTCAGTGGCCCCGAGTTCATCCGCTCCGAGGGGTTCCAA
Organism: Gemmata sp.; assembly: GCA_041749835.1. GTDB lineage: Bacteria > Planctomycetota > Planctomycetia > Gemmatales > Gemmataceae > Gemmata. The sequence continues at coordinate 2,437 of JBGTAO010000117.1, forward strand.
GCGGTGTTCGGGACTGTCTTCGATCGTCTGGTATTCGAGTTTTCTCAGCCCGTTGATGTCGCCGAGTTTGTGGATCTCATCGAGGAAGCACCACCCGAAGGTATCAAGGTCAGTGTTGCCAGTGATGCTCAGTCGGCCGAGATCACGCTTCGTGGCTTTTTGGGAAAGATCCACTTGGATGCTGAGGGTGTCACCATCCAAGGGCAAGCTGGTAACTCGGCGACATTGCTGGATCAGTTCCTCTCGTTTCTGGGAAAGTTCACCGGGTTGGGGGAGCCAAAAGAACTGCCACACAGTCTCGAGTAACTTCTCGAAACACCATGGGTCATTCGCGCGTCGGGCATTGACGGCAAGTGTTCGTCTTTCACAATAGTGGTGCCCACCTTTCCTCACCGGGTGACTCATGTTGATACCGCCGATCCCAACACTCCGTGCCGCTGTTGTCGTGTTGTCTGTGGCTCTCCTCAGTTCGCACGGGTTTCCGAAGCAAGATCCCCCCAAGAAGCGCGAACGGATCGCCATCGACGAACCAACCGTTGCTGCGAAAGATCCCGATTTCGCAATACAAGGTGAGTACACTGGGGCAATCAAACTCAACTCTGGCGAGCAAAAGATTGGGGTTCAAGTCATTGCTCTGGGACTTGGTGAGTTTGACGTGAAGGTGATGATGGGCGGTCTTCCCGGTGCGGGTTGGGATGGGAAGGCTGTGCTCCGAGCAACAGGAAAGCGCGAGGGTGACACGGTTGCGATCACGGGCAAAGGAATTCAGGGCAGCATCTCTGCTGGCAACTTGGTGCTGAAAGATGGAATGAAAATTGACACCACGTTAACACGAGTGGAACGGAAATCGGAGACGCTTGGCAAGCAGGCACCTCAAGGAGCGGTGGTGCTCTTTGGTGCCGAAGGAGACGAGAAGAAGTGGGCAAATGGCAAACTCGTCACGTTAACCGATGGAACATATCTGACCGTGACCAAAACAAGTGGTATCAAAAGCCAAGACAAGTTCGGGGCTTACACGGCACACATCGAGTTTCGGCTCCCCTGGATGCCCAATAGCCGCGGGCAAGGGCGTGGGAACAGCGGCGTCTATCTTCAGGATCGTTACGAATGCCAGGTACTCGACAGCTTTGGTCTCACCGGTGAGACCAATGAATGTGGCGGGATTTACACCCAACACAAGCCAAGCGTCAATATGTGTCTGCCGCCCATGACCTGGCAAACCTACGACATCGAATTCATGCCAGCACAGTTTGATGAAAGCGGCAAGAAGATCAAGAATGCTCGCGCCACGATCTTCCACAACGGCGTCAAGATCCACGATAATGTGGAGCTTCCGAAGGAGTGCCCCGGGGGCCAGCCCGAATCGCCCAAGCCAGGTCCGTTCCAGTTACAGGACCACGGCGACCCCTTGAACTTCCGGAATATCTGGGTTCTGCCTGCAAAGTGATGGCGGAGTGCGGGGCATCGCATTTTGTTCCGGATCGCTCGACTGAGGGAGAATGAACGATGGCGCGAAGCGTTTTTGCTATGGCAGTGCTACTGATGCTGGCAACGACCACCGGTGCTGCCCCGCCCAATATTGTGCTGATTGTCGGAGACGATCAGGCCTGGACGGATTATGGCTTTATGAGCCATGCGCACATTCAGACTCCCTATCTGGACAAGCTGGCTGCCGAAGCCATGGTCTTCAAGCGTGGCTATGTGCCCAGTAGCCTCTGCCGTGCCAGCCTCGCCACCATGATCACGGGGCTATACCCCCACCAGCACAAGATCACGTCCAACGATCCACCCATTCCAAAAGGACTGTCGAAAGAATCCATGCAAGCCGTGTGCGTTATGCTGAAGGGTGATCGCCCTTCACGATTTGGAGGCTTGCGATGTCCACGACAATAGACACCATTCTGGCCATCGACCTCGGACGACACA
>JBGTAO010000118.1:0-12156 GCA_041749835.1 Gemmata sp.
GGCTCGGTCTTCTTGCGCCGGAGCCGATCGATCTCCGCCAGGAACCGATCCATGTCGCTGGCACCCTGGCGTGGTCGTGCAGGACCGCCCGCCTGGGGTTGGCCGAGCGGCCGATTCTGAGCCGCGTTCATCTCATTCAAGTTGCTGAGAAAACGGGCAATGGCTCCCACCACGGCCGAGATAATCACAATGGTGAGGATCACCCAGAAGAACGGCGGGAGCATATGACCTCGCGGGCTGGAACGACGGGCAAGAGCCTCGGGCGACGACAGCGACAACGTGTACGATCAGTTATTGCGACCAGGCGGGTTCTCGCTCCCACCGGTCATGGAGGCAATGTTGTTTCGCATCGAGGTGTCGGACTGGATATTCTTCATGTTGTAATAGTCCATGATACCCAGATTGCCTTTCTGGAAGGCTTCGGCAATAGCTTGCGGCACCTGTGCCTCGGCCTCGACCACCTTGGCTCGGTTCTCCTCGACGAGCGCTCGCATTTCCTGCTCACGAGCCACGGCAGCAGCACGGCGCTTTTCGGCCTCGGCCTGGGCGACCCGCAAGTCGGCAGCCGCTTGATCGGCCTGGAGCTTCGCACCAATGTTTTCGCCGACCTCGATATGCGCGATATCGATGGAGACAATTTCAAAGGCCGTTTGCGCATCGAGCGCATTGTGAAGGACCGTTTGCGAGATCATCCCCGGGTTGGCGAGCACTTCCTTGTGGTCGTGGGCCGAGCCGATGGCTTTCACGATGCCTTCGCCGACGCGAGCAATAATGGTTTCTTCAGTCGCACCACCGACCAGCCGTTCCAGCTTGGTTCGCACCGTCACACGGGCCTTGGCGAGCAACTGAATACCACTGCGACAAACCGCGTCCAGGAACTGCTTGCCTTTCGCGGGATCGGGGCAATCGATCACCTTGGGGTTCACACTGGTGCGCACCGCTTCCAGCACATCACGGCCGGCCAGGTCGATGGCGGCGGCGGTTCGCCAGGGGAGATCGAGCCCGGCCTTATGAGCCGCGATCACCGCCGTGGCGGTTTTGGGCACGTTACCCCGGGCGAGGAAGTGCGATTCCAGTTCTCCCGTGGTCACCTTGACGCCGGCCTGGATCAGCGCAATCTTTTGCCGCACAATCATGGGGTAATCGACATTCCGCAACTTCATGCCGATCAGGCTGCCGAGGCCGATATCGGCCTTGGTGAGTAGTGCCTGAATCCAGAGCCGAATGAAGTTGAAGAAGATGAAAAGGAACACCAACAGAATCAGCACGGCAACGAGCGCCACCCCGAGATAGATCATCTGAGAGCTGGACATGGGGGGATTGCGTGGAGGCGCGTCGGCGGCGAACAGAGCTAGAGGGGTGGACCAAGTCACGGTTGCGTTCCTTTCAGGAGTGTCTCTATTTTGGCGCGGCTAACCGGGCTCACTTTTCCAGTTCAAGGTCGAGATCATCAAGATCATCGACGGGCTTCTTGATCGGCGTCGGCTCAGTGGTCAATTGCGGGGCGAGGACCCCGGGTGCGATGTCCAGTTCGATGTTCGGCATGGCCGACGGCTGCAATCCGGGAGCAATATCCGTCATATCGGCGGGAGGTTCGATCTCCCGGACGATGAGCGAGCCGCCTCGAACACCCAGGCACCGCACCCACACACCAGCATCGATCATCTGTCCTTCGGTCATGGCGTCGATGCGCCTGTTATCGAACTCGGCGGTACCCGAGGGCCGTAACGGGGACACCGTCTTGCCCACGCGATTCTTATACTGGCTCAACTCACCCTGGCCCGGGCTGGCTGATGGCCCTGCGGTTGTGTCGTCGGGCAGTACGACACCAATTGCCATCCGCCGCCACGCCGATACGATCGCATAGCCCGCGGCCGGCAATCCCACCGCCAACGCCGAGATCGCCACCACCGCTTCAGTTGTTGTACCTTCTGCGAGGATGATTCCCACACCCAGCGCGAAGAATACGAGCGAGCCCACCACCATGAAGCCACCAGTGGGAATCAACACCTCGGCTATGAGGAGGATCACACCGATGGCAAACAGGATGAGTGAGGCGGTCAGATAATCGGCAGTCAAATAATCCATGTTGACGTAACGAGAGGACAAATGGGGCCAGCAGGCTTGCTGGTTTTGCTCGCATCATCGTGCTGGGAGAACCCTCGTTCCCCCAGGAGTCGCAGCCACGCGGGTTTCACACTTCTTTGACAACAATTCGTGTGCCTTCAACCTGAATGACCTGAACACGGGTGCCGGCCGGGATGAAGCCTCCATCCGAGACCACATCCACGAACTTCTCACCGAATTTCACTACGCCGGCAGGCCGCATCGGGGTGCTCGTGGTTCCGATCGCTCCCAGGAGTTCTGCGGCTTCCGACCCACCCGGTAACGCTTCGGCGGCATCACTGGCCGACTCATTGGGAGCTTCTAGCACCAGTCGATTGGCACCGGGAAGTCGCGGCAGGAACCGCGCGATAAAGATCGCCAGGAGCATGGCACCCATCAGCGCGATCATGTATCGCGTAATGCGGACACCCAGATCGCCCCACTCGGCAGCGGTGTCCGGAACCTTCTCAAGTGTCACCAGTCCCAGCCCGCCGAGCATACAGAAAATACCGAAGATTCCACAAGCGCCGAAACCAGGAAGCACAAAGATCTCCATCCCAACCAACACTAAACCCAGCAAGAACAGCAAAAGTGCCAGCACAAAGGTTTGCCCACTGAACCGCGAGTGCGCCCAGAACACCAGGATAAAGCAGAGCGCCGCGATAATGCCGGGAACCGTCAGGCCGGGAACCTTGAGTTCCAGGATCAACCCTGTGAAGCCTAACACGACCAACAGTACCGTCACCACCGGCAAGCGGAGGAAATCGGCGAAGCGATCGAGCCAGCCCGGGTCGGGGTCCTTGGCTTCCTTGTAGCCATACACCGCAGTGACGGCTCCCACGTCCTTTCCGACCACGATAAACCGCGCGAGCCCCAGGTCGGCCGCAGTCGTTGCGTTCAGCTTCAACAACTGCCCTTTGGGCTTGATCGTCTTGTCTTCGTTCCACTCCGCCCGGTTGCGTTCAAACTCTTCTCGGGTCATCAAGCGACGCAGACGTTTATCGTTCTTGCCGGTGACCCGGACAATCTCCAGGTCTTTCTTGAACATCCCATCGATCAACACGCCAGGATATCCTTGCGACTCGGCCAGTTCACGGATGCTCGTCAGATTCGCGTCGGCATCGCTTGGCTTGGCACCTTTGAGATAATCGCTGAAGTCGCCAATCTCCGATTCACGTAAGTCCGCGGTATCGGTGTTGGGGCGATACATGACGATATCGCTGCTACCCAGTGCAATAATGGTTCCCGCGCCCGGTGCGGTGTCGGCAATGAACGCGATGATTTGGAGTGGATCGTCGCCGGTTTGAGCCGCTCGCAGATCGTCGGCAATCCGACGAGCCGCGACAAGATCGCTCCCACCCGAGTTGATTTCGAGGATCAGGACGTTGCCGCCCTTTTTGCGAACATCACGAATCACCCGGTTGAGCGATTCTCGCATCGCCTCGTCGACATCTTTGCTCAGCGTCCACCGGAACACGTCGGGGCTGCGGCCAGCAAGCGGGTCATCGCGGATCGCCGGGGGTGGCAACCCGTAGAGTTCTGCAATTTCCTTACGCGATTCGGCAGTTCCCTTGGAAAGCCCCAATAGCTTCGCGGTCGCAGCATCGTAGAGCCCCAGTTGCCCATCGGGCACGCCGGGCACGGGTTCCACGCCCGCAAGCTGTTGTTTCACCTCGGCCTCGTTACGAGCATCGGCGAACTGAGCCGCCTGAGTCGTTCGATTACGACCGCGTACCAGCTTCACCTCGCGATCGGCCATCTTGCGAATCACCACATACAGCGGATCTTTCCCGAAGTTCAGTGCGTACTCGCCCCGCTCGGGTTCCACCCCATCGGCCACGATCTCACCAATTGAGGCACCTTTACTCATGATGAGTTCTTGGGCGGCAAGGACCGGCAGAACCGTATGACCGGACACCTTGTTGTGCACGAACGCCACGGTCGTGACTGAACCGCGCAAGCTACGAATGAACGCGGCCAGATCGGAACAGACACCCGGTTTGGCCGTAGCAGCCGGCTTGCCGTCGGGGTTGAAGTCGAACACCACTGTGCGGATTCGCCGATCCTCATTCACATCGTGCAATCGTGAAGACACCTGTTTTTGGATTCGCTCCAAGGCATCAGATGTTATCGGGTTCGGCACCGTGACAAAGAGCCCTTCACCGCTACCGGCTTGGGCTGTGGTGGCGCTCAGTGCCAGCCAGACGAGAACTCCCGCGGCAATACGAACCGGGTTACAAACCGAAATCGTCATCGGTGCGAGTTCCTTCAAATTGCAAGTGACGCGTTCTTTCACGCCCTGCATGGCAGATTATAACGGTCTGGCGAACAGGGGCCAAAGAACCTTTCCGCAGGGTAACCGGAAACTCACAGGAAGCCCAACCTCGGGCACAGCGATTGCGGCAACTTATTCGTCCGGTTTCGGATCGCGATTCGCTTGATTTCCTAGAGTATTCCCGGCCATTCGTGTTGTGGACTTCACTCGTTCACGGTGTGCTTTACCAACTCGCCAGCAAATGACCTCCGATTGTGCCGGGTTTGCCGAAGCAGAGTGCGTGGTGTGGGGAAAGCGTGGTGAGTCCGGGGATGGGGGGATTGAAGTATGCCCATGTGGGGGCTAAATTTGAGGGAGTTGGTGAATTTGGGGTATTAAGGTTAACTTGTGGTTGAGCGGGAGCCGACGGTGGCCAACCTGCTTATTCTTCGCCATCGGCGGGAAGCCGGGGTGCATAACCAGCGCGACGTGCCCGTCCCACAGGATGCGTCCGGGACGGCCGATTGGGGTTGCGTCATGCGCAGGGTCGTCATCACCGGAGTTGGAGTTGTCGCACCGAATGGTGTGGGCAAAAAGGCTTTCTGGGACGGATGTATTGATGGTCACAGTGGCGTCGGCCCCATTCGGTCGTTCGATGCCACGAACCATCCCATCCGAATCGCTGGAGAGATCCACGACTTCGATCCCGAGCCATTCATTCCCGACAAGTTCCGGAAGTCCGTCAAGTTGATGGGACGTGCCGCGCGCTTCGGTCTCGGAGCCGCTGGGCTCGCCGTTGCGGATAGCGGTCTCGAACCCGCTGTGGAAAACCCCGAACGCTTTGGCGTGGTGATGGGTACGGGTTTGGTTCCCATGGATCTGGGCGAATTGGCTCCGTTGCTGGCGCGAGCTTGCCAGGAAGATGGCGAGTTCGATCCCACCCGCTTACCGGAACCGAACCGTCCGGATTCGCCGCTCTTTCCGCTCTGGCTACTCAAGTATTTGCCGAACATGGCAGCAGCTCACATCTCCATGGCATTCAACTGCCAGGGGCCGAACAACACCGTTGTCACGGCGTGCGTTGCGGGCACCCAGGCCATTGGTGAGGGATTTCGGCTTGTCTCGCGGGGTGACGCCGATTTGATGCTCTGTGGTGGTGCCGATAGCCGAATTGATCCGCTGATGCTCTTGGCTTACACCGCTCTGGGAACGCTCAGTAAACGCGGTGATCTCCCACCCGAGGAACGCTCGCGGCCATTCGACCGCCTCCGCGATGGCTTTGTGATTAGCGAGGGTGCCGCGGTGCTCTTGCTGGAAGAGTATGAGCGTGCCAAGGCCCGCAATGCCACGATTTACGCCGAGGTGCTGGGCTGGGGGAGCACCTTCGATGCGTACTCCGTCACGAAGCCCGATCCGGAAGGTCGCGGTGGTGCCCGTGCCATCACAGCGGCGCTCACCGAGGCCCGTGTCGATCACCGGGAAGTCGGCTACATCAACGCTCACGGCACCAGCACCAAGCTGAACGATGCGATGGAGACGGCGGCGGTCAAGCGTGTCTTCGGAGAGCACTCGCGGAATGTACAGTTGTCGTCGATCAAGTCGATGATTGGACACTCCATCGGTGCGAGCGGGGCAATCGAAGCGGCTGCCCTGGCCATGAGCTTGCACACGCAGGTCTACCCGCCGACGATCAACCTCACGAATCCTGATCCGCAGTGCGATCTGGACTACATTCCGAACACGGCTCGCGAATGCAAGATTCGTTACGGGCTCTCAACGAGTTTCGGCTTTGGTGGCCAAAACGGTGCCGTAGTCATGGCGGCCGTTTGAAATCGGAACGAAAAAGCCCGGCGTTTACGCCGAGCTAACTGAGAACATAGCCCGGCGTTTACGCTGGGCTTTTTCGCTAACTTGTCAACCGCCATCACGGGGAACATCGATCTTCGGGTTCGACAGTTCCTTCGCTTTCTTGACGAGTTCCACGAACTCCTTGCGATGCCCGCGCGGATCTTTGCCGCGACACCCTTCGGCTTCTTCCAGCACACCCGCCAACGTCATGGCTCCGCGATACTTCGAATCCCGCAAGATCATTCCGAATGAAGCGGCGGCGGCGGCGAAGCGGAAGTCGTCGGTTAATTCGGCACCGAGCGCAGCACCTGGAAGCGACTTGCCAAGTTCCTTGCTGGTGTCAGCATCGGGTTGCTTGTAGCGCATCTTCACCGTGAGCCACTCATCCGGTGCGTTCAGGTCGATCTTGGTGGGGATCGCATACTTCGACCGATCCACTCCTGGCAATTCGATCGGTACGCCCACTGGCACGATCTCGTAGAGCACCGTGACCTGATGCCCGCTGCCCATGTCGCCAGCATCCTTGGCATCGTTGCGGAAGTCTTCGTCCTTGAGCAACCGATTTTCGTAGCCCACGAGCCGATACGCTGCCACTTTCGCCGGGTTGAAGTCGACCTGGAACTTCACATCCTTGGCCACGCACACCAGTGCTCCGCCCTGATCCACAAAAAGCTTCTTGGCTTCGTCCAGGCTATCGATGTAAGCGTGGTGACCGTTACCGTGATTGGCCAGTTCCTTGAGAGTCTGATCTTTGTAGTTGCCCATGCCGAAGCCCAGAATCGTCAGGAACACCTTACTGCGCCGTTGATCTTCGATCATGCGAACTAGATCGCCCTGCCCCGTGACTCCGACGTTGAAGTCGCCATCGGTGCAGAGAATGACGCGGTTAACGCCACCATCGATGAACGACTCACGGGCCAATCGATAAGCCGTCTTGATACCGCCTTCGCCGTTGGTGCTTCCCTCGGCCCGCAGATTGGTCATCACTTCCTTGATTCGCTCTTTCTCGCTTCCTTTTGTCGGCCCCAGTGCAATTCGGCTGTCCCCGGAGTAGGTCACGATGCTGACGCGGTCTTTCTCGCCCAGTTGGTCCAGGATCAGGTTGATCGCCTCCTTGGCCAGCGGGAGGCGGTTGGGTGGGCTCATCGAACCCGATGTATCCATGAGGAAGACGAAGTTGCGAGCCGGCATGTTCTGCGCATCAATCTGGTCAGCTTGCACACCGACACGGACGAGGTGATGCTTGCGGTTCCACGGGCATGGCCCCATTTCCAGATTGAACGCGATGGGGTCTTCACCCTTCGGCTTGGCATAGTCGTAGGGGAAATAGTTGATGAACTCGGCGAGGAAAACGGCGTCCTTCGGTGGTAGTCCGCCCGAGGTCAGCATGCGGCGGACATTGGTGTAAGAGGCCGTGTTCACGTCGGCCGAGAAGGTGGAAAGCGCGGCAACTAGTGGCGAGCGAAACTCGTTCTCACGGTAAACGCCGTATTGTTCCGTGTTCGCAGTCGGATCTGTGGGTCCAGCGGGAGCGGGTTGCTTGGCAACACCATCCGCTGGGGCGGGTTGGCCGATAACTACGGGTTGGGCAGGCCGTCCAGGAAGGCCTTGCAACCCACCGGGTGGCATCTCACCTGCTGGTCGCCCGCCACCGTACCCAGCCGCTCCGCCCTTACCGCCGGCCCTGCCGCCACTACCTACGGCACTTCCAAAATTCGTGTTGGCAAATTTTGGCTCGAATACCGGGGGTCCCGATGGGGTTGGAACACCTCCAGGTGAAAGTTTACCACTATCTCCGGTAAAGCCGGTCGGAGGTTTTGGGGTTCCAGGTGCCAGGTCATTCGAACCGGGATCAGCTAATTCCGAGTCCCGTTGGAGTTCCGCAGTTGCCGCTTCGCGTTCGCGGTTCTCCGCAACTTGCTTGTTTTGCTGTTGGCCACAACCCACGAGCACGACCAGAAGTGTTGCGAGTAGTAAACCCGGAATCAGTGAGCGAACCATAAGTCGCCTCCGAAAGAAGCGGAGTACCCCGATTGCGGGGACGAACGGCATTGGTGTGTGCACCAGTGAATGCCACACCGTTCCGACGTGTTACACAGCTCAAGAGTTGGATGCGGTAGAAAAATCGTTAAATTGGCGCGAGAAGGCCACGTGTCTACCGTGTGGTTTTGGAGTTGCTGATCAGCCAGCGGAAAACGTGAAGCGGGTCACACTTTTCCTGTGCGACCCGCTTCCAAAGCATGGTTCTGAGTAAACGGCAATCAGCGCCAGCGGACACCAAAGCAAGAATTGCCTAGCACCACGAGTTCGCGTTCGGAGTAGCCCTGGTTCTCCAGGGCATCCAGCAGATCTTCGGCTTCGTTCAGTTCCGACACTGTGGTAAGCGACCAATCATTGCGGCTTGGTGACAGCGGCCCCTGATTCCCCGCGAGGGTTTCGGCAGCCGAGTCGGCCAGCCCGACTACGGTTGTTTCGCCGGCCAACACCGGCACGGTTTCGTAAGCACGGACCGTCACGGCAACAACTGTCGCAGCAGTCACGATCATTCCAGCGATCAGGATGAGTGTCATGGCTATTTCCCAGCCCGGTACCCATGCGAATGTGTAGCTGAAACGTAGTACACGCCGCAGGAAGCGGGCGGGGAAAAGTTGCAAGGTCGTGAGGTTCACGCACTGGAATAATTGTTGAAACCCAGGCCACACAATTGGTTTACCGTGCATCACGAACAATCAACTCATTCACGCGACGCGCGAATGCCACGGGATCGGGCACCGTGGAGCCTTCGGCGATCACGGCTTGTTCATACAAGAGCCGAGCGTAAGCCTCGATTCGAGAATCGGCCGCATCCTTTGTATGCAACTCACGTAACGCCTCCACCGCGGGATTCGCCGGGTTCAGTTCCAGCACCCGTTTTGCATCTCCGGCATCGCGACCCATTCGCTCCATGAGCCGTTCCAGATGGGCGTTCACCGCCATGCCATCGGCGACCAGGCACGCCGCGCTGTCGGTCAGGCGAGTGCTGAGGCGAACATCGGCGACCTCGGGCAACTTCTCTTTGAGAACGGTCAGAACCGGTGCGAACCGCTCAACAACTTCGGCCGGTACACTTTCACCTGTCGCTGTATCCGCGCGATCGGCGGCCTTGAGTGGCTTGCCCTTATAGTTGGCCAGACCGGGTATGGCGAACTCGTCCACCGGATCGGTCAGCAACAGGACATCACGGCTCTTGGCGCGGAACGCTTCCAGATAGGGCGACTTCCGGAGTTGCTCGGCCGATTCCCCGGTGAGGTAGTAAATCTCGGTTTGGCCTTCGGGCATCCGGGCGACGTAATCCGCCAGAGTGGTGTACTTGCCGGGTTCGGAGTTCGCGCTCTCGAAGAGCAGGAGATCGGCGATCTTCTCGCGGTTATTCCAATCGCGGGTGAGCCCCTCCTTCAGCACCGAACCGAAGCCCTTGTAGAACGTAAGGTACTTTTCAAACTCGACATTCTTCATTCCGGCGAGCGTATCGAGCACGTTCTTGACCACGCTCTTTTGAATCACGTCGAGCAATGGGTTCTGCTGCAACAGCTCACGCGAGACGTTCAACGGTAGATCGGACGAATCGACCACGCCCTGAACAAACCGCAAGTAGAACGGCAGCACCTGTTCGCAGCGCTCCATGATGAGCACACGCTGCACGTACAGTTTCAGCCCGCATTCCTGCTCTTGCCAGTCGAAGGCGAAGGGCTTCTTCGCAGGCACGAATGCCAACACGCGGAACTCGGTCTTCCCTTCGGCCTTGTAGTGGATCACTTCCGCAGGCGGTTCGACATCGTGCGACAGCGACTTGTAGAACTCGGTGTACTCATCGGGTTTCACCTCGTTCTTACTGCGGAGCCAGATCGCCTTGCGGCTATTGAGTGTCTCCTCGTTAGTCTCCTTGGTGCCATCCTTCTCAGTCTCGACATCCATGACCACTGGGTGTTCCAGGAAGTCCGAGAACTTCTTGACCAGCGAGCGGAGGCGATAAAGCTCCAGGAAATCCTTGGCGTCGTCCTTGAGGTGCAACACCACATCGGTTCCGCGAGTGGCCTTCTCGCACGTCTCGATGGTGTAAGTGCCCTGCCCGTCCGATTCCCACCGAGTGGCTTCGTTCGGTGCTTGCCCAGCACCCCGTGTGATGACGGTCACCCGATCGGCAACCATAAATGCCGAGTAGAAACCGACACCGAACTGCCCAATCAACCCCGGCGCATCTGAAGACTGCCCTGCACGCTTCGCGGCTTCCAGGAACGCCTTCGTTCCCGATTGCGCCACGGTTCCCAGGTTCTCGACTACCTCGCTCCGCGACATGCCGATGCCGTTATCCGAAATGGTGAGCGTATCGGCCGTCGCATCCGGGGTGAGCTTGATCTTCCAGTCGGTGTTCCCTTCGAGCTTGTCGGCATTGGCGAGTGCATCGAACCGAACCTTGTTGATGGCATCGGACGCATTCGAGATCAATTCCCGCAGGAAGATCTCGCGGTCCGAGTACAGCGAATGCGTGATCAGGTGAAGTAGCTGCTTCAGTTCCGCCTTGAATTCTAGCGTTTCGGGCATGGTGAACTCCTTGAAGCCGCCGACCTGGGTCGGCAGTGCGTGTGTGGACCTGTTTTACATTCGAGGGCTTACGCCGTCCGCCCGGTAAGCGGCAAAGCGACCTGAAAGACTGTGCGGTTGTCACGGCGGAACCACAATAACCGTCCCGCATGAGCCAGCGCGGCCTGTTGGGCGACCGCCAACCCCAGGCCGATCCCCTCAGGCTTTCCCGTCACAAATGGCTCAAAGAGTTTCTCGGCCAAGTCCTCAGGTGGCCCCAGCCCGTTGTCGGCCACCTCGATGAATACGTGATCTGCTTTCACCGTAGGCCCCACAATTTCGACCAGCCCTCCCGGGCCGGCGGCCTCGACCGCGTTCCCGATGAGATTGTCGAGCAAGTGCGAGAGTTGCATCGCATCACCGGAGAGCGTGCAGTCACCCTGGGGGGAAATCCAGCGCAAGGTCGTGCTGGCATGTTGCGCTTGCGGTTGCACCAGACAGATGGCTTGCTCGACCAGTTGAACCAGATCGCACGGTGTTCGCGCCGCAAGCGGTGGCTTTCCGAGCAAGAGGAACTGCCGCACGTTCGCCTCGATCCGGGCCAATTGCCGCAGCGCGACCTGGATGGGCTCCAGGTCTGCGCCTGGGTTCTCCTGAATGTGAAGTTCGAGCGCCAGCTTGGCTCCGGTCGCGGCGTTCCGCAGTTGATGCGCGAGCCCACCCGAGAATTGCCCCAGGACATGCAGCCGTTCGCGGCGCTGCAGTTCTTCCTGGAACCCGGCGAGTCGGCGGGCCATATCATTGACGGATTCACAGAGATCGCGGATCTCGTCATCTGTTCGCGGCAGTGGCATCGGCTGGAGGTTGCCACTGGCGATGAGCCGTGTGCGGGCGTCGAGGTCGCGGATCCGACGAACCAACCGCGAACCAAACGCCACGGCGAGAGCGACCGCGACCAGCCCCCCCAGGCCACCCAGCACGATTAGCGGCCGCACGGCATCGCGTACGGCACTGCGGCGTAACTCTTCCGGGTAGAAGATGTAGAGGTCGCCACCCGCGTAAGGCGGTGGGCGGTAGGTGAGCCGTAGCCGAAGACCACGATAGTCCCGGCCTGCCACTTCAACGGGTGCCCCGAGCGTGTGATCTTCGGGTGTTTCAGCCAGCGTGGCGATCGGAATATCGGGAGGAGCGGGAATAGGTACGAATGTCGATTCCGGGAGCACATCGGATCGCCCATCGGGTGGCACAAACAGGAACTCGGCTCCCGAAAGACCCTTGATCTGCTCAAGGATGGGTTGTGTGAAGCGGAACTGGCTGCGCTCTTCGGTCAGCGTGCGAGCCACCGCCCACTGCTGCTCGGCAAGGCGACGTTCAGCGTGGCGTGCGGC
>JBGTAO010000119.1:0-10540 GCA_041749835.1 Gemmata sp.
CATCGCACGATTCCTCCCGGATGAGATCAACCAGCATCATGACAGACACTGCGTTGACGCATGCCGAACCCATTGATTACACAAATTCGGGGCACAGCCGCACTGGCACCCCACACTGAGCCAGGTATTGCTTGGTCTCGACGATCGAGTATTCGTTGTAATGGAAGATGCTCGCAGCCAAGGCAGCATCAGCCCCGGCAGCAAAGGCCTCTCGAAGATGTTCTGGCGAACCGGCACCACCACTGGCCACCACGGGAATGTTCACGGCACGGGTCACAGCTTCGAGCATTGGGAGATCGTAGCCGTTCTTGGTACCATCCGTATCCATGGACGTGAGCACAATCTCGCCGGCTCCCAGCCGTTCGACTTCGCGAGCCCAGGCCACAGCCTCCAGGCCGGTGGGTGTTCGGCCACCGTTGACGTGAACTTCCCAGACCTCATTGCCATCCCGCCAAACGCGCCGCGGATCGATGTTCACCACCGTGGCACAACTTCCGAACTTCCGCGAGACGGTCCGAATCAATTCCGGAGTGTGTACGGCCGCCGAATTGAGGCTGACTTTCTCCGCGCCGGCTTGGATCAATTGCGTGGCATCGTCGAGTGTGCGGATGCCACCGCCAACTGTGAAGGGCATGAAGATCGCTTCGGCTACTTGGCGGACCATTTCCAGAAGGATCGCACGGCCTTCGTGGCTTGCAGAAATGTCGAGGAAGATCAGTTCATCGGCTCCGTGCTGATCGTAGCGACGGGCCACTTCGACAGGGTCGCCGGCATCACGGAGCCCAACAAAGTTGGTTCCCTTCACCACACGCCCCCGATCGACGTCCAGGCATGGGATGATCCGCTTGGTCAACATCGGGGGTACATCGAGGAAATTGGCTCAGCCTAGAATGCTGTGATCTTATCGTGGCTCAAGACTAGGGTCAACCAGCCCAACTGAGTTCCGACACATGCAATAGCCCGATCAGGCTCGTGATCGGGCTGCAACGCGAACGCTACCGGTTGAGTTAGGCTGCCCGATTCGCAGCGACCCAGAGCATGTAAGCAACCCGTTCCCGGAGTTGCTCTCGTTTCCTGCGATGGAGATAGACATCACGCCAGGTGTAATATAGCGCGGCAATTGCAAGGCAGGCGAGATTGCAAGCCAATAACTGGAACACGAGGAACCCTCCCCTTCACTAACGCAACATGAATGCGGGCGTTGGTTTGTGGGGACGACTTGGGTCGATCCGAGGTCCCCGAACACCGGAACCCTACGTCACACTGGAACAGGGTCAACCGAAACCGAGTTGGATTACGTAGGGGATCGGGGAAGGCTGTGACGGGTTTTCCGGCAATTCCGGTGCGATCGAAGATGCAGGCTGTGACCAATACCGATTCAGGGCATACTTCTACTTCGGGCTTAATCCCTGGGGGTCGCAAGCTCGCCCCGCAACCCGGCGAGCCCTTCACTACCGAGTCGGATCAGTCGCCCATCCACCAGAATCTCGTACAGATCATCGAGTTGCTCGAAAGTAACGATCTGAATTCTCGCACCCGGTATCAATCCGAGTTCTTGCCAATGTCGTAGTCGTGCCGGGTTATCGTCCTGTGCTTCACGCACGATCACATTCTGGCCGGCGCGGAATTCACTCAGCCGTCGGAGATCGCGGGTGAGCAACTCACCCGTTCGTGAGGGGATCAGGTGCCCATGCGGGTCTTCGAGTGGCTCCCCAAGATAATCTGCGATCGCCTGCTCCAGCCGTGGCGAGATCGCATGTTCGAGGGCTTCGGCTTCCGCATCGACCTCACTCCAATCGAGCCCCAAGACCTGTGTGAGAAACAGCTCCACCAGGCGATGCCGGCGAATGACCCGCAGCGCTTCCGCCAGACCCGCTGGGGTCAGGATTGCACCAGTGCCGGGTGTGTACGTGATCCAGCCGGAATCGGCCAGGCGTTTGAGCATGCCGGTGACCGAGGGGGCTTTGACGACCAGATCCGTGGCAATCTCGTTGGGTGCTACGGCCTTCTCGGCCCCACCGCGCAGGTGGATCACCTTGAGGTAGTCCTGGACGGCCTGTGATGGTTGATCAGTCATTCCTTCTGCCCCGGCCCGGTCGGCAACACGTCTCGTGGCTATCTTATCGGCCATTCGAGGAAGACCAGAAGGAAGAAAGTGTGTGGCCTGTTCAGGCCGCCGGGCGGTTCTGCGAATAACTTGCATTCAGCAAAAACTCAGCCGCACGTTCACACGCCCCCGGAACAGCAACACGATCACACAGGGCTCGCAGTCGCGTGACGCGATCATGGGCGGCCACCGGATCGTTCAGCCAGTGAAGAATCTCAGTTGCGATCCGCTCGGAGTCGTCCTGCGATGTCACCACTTCTGGGAACAGTTCTTCTTGTGCAAGCAGATTGACGAGTGTGATATACGGGAGATGAACCAGTCGGCGGGCCAGCCACAGCGCCAGCGGCCCCATGTGGTAAACGATCACCGTGGGTGTGGTTCGATACATCAGTTCCAGGCTTACCGATCCGGAGACTGCAATCGCAACTTCGGCTGCCTCGATGATCTCGGGAGTTGCACCAACGTGAACTTCGATCGGTAACCCGCTGGCTTCCGCGATGGGGCGGATCGTAGTTGCATGGCGCTCGCTGAACGCAGCCACCAAGAAGCGACTTTGCGGACACCGTGCTGCAATCCGGGTCGCGGCCGCAAGCATCAACGCGATGTTTGCCGCGACTTCTTGAGTTCGTGACCCCGGTAGAAGTGCAACAACTCGCCCTGGCCGTGCCCGTTGTGTGGCAAGAAACGCGGGGTTCAGTTGCTGTGCAGCCAGTTCATCGAAATAGGGGTGCCCGACATAATGCGTTGGTACGCCGTAAGAGCGATACCATTCGTCTTCAAACGGCAAAGCTGTGAGCACGCCGCTGAACCATTTCCGAACTTTACGAACTCGCCCCCGCCGCCAGGCCCAAAGCTGAGGTGGCACGAAATAATAGACGGGAATACCCCACGAATGGGCTCGCTTGGCGAGGTGAAAATTGAAGCCGGGGTAGTCAATGAGCACCACTGCATCCGGGCGGTTAGTCCGAAATGAGTGCTCGGCCAAGTCGGCTAACTGAAAGAACGTGGGGATGTGGCGAACCACCCGCCGAACTCCCATCACGGCGAGTTCCGTGAGTGGGTAGAGCAGTTTTACGCCGGCGGCCGCCATGCGCGGGCCGCCAAAGCCGTGGACATGTGCATCGGGGCAGCGTGCGGAGAGAGCACGCACGAGATTAGCCCCATGCAGATCGCCACTCGGTTCACCAACACTAACGAACACGTTCATGTGGGCATCCTTGCCCCACCAGAAGGTCGTACCGTGAGCGGCTAGTTCTTCGCTGGCAGCCCGACCGGTGGAGGGGTTTGTGCTACGCCATTGTCCTTTTTTTCCTTCTTACCGCCTGGAAGTGCGGTTGGCTCCGCAACCCGCCGGTAACCCAGGGAACTCAGGACTTCGAGTACCTCGCTCCAGGTCGGGAACGGTCGGCGATTTTCGCGCTTATAGCGATCCATCGCTTTCATGAACTCGGTTTCTTCATCGTTGTAATCTCGCTCGCAGGTCGTGGGATCAATGAGGCGACGGCGCTCACTGTTCTTGCGCTTTTCCGCAGCATTCTGCGCGCGTCGACGATCCGTCGCAACGGGAATGTTGCGCTTCCGTCGATCGTTCGGAAAATCAGTCGAATCAGAATCAGAGCCGAACTCGGGTGTTTCCGAGGGCGGCATGGCATCGGGCGTCATCATCAGGGTTTGCCTCGCAGCCGGGGGTTGGCTGGGAGCCAGACTACACGACCCACCGTGGTCGAGTATCGTGAAGCGATCCTAAGGAATGGACAGGTATTGATTAGGTTACCCGCTGAACGAGTTGTGTCAACCAGAATTAACACCACTCCGCAAAGGGTTTGGGATTTCCTCAGGTAAGGTGTTCCGCCTGCCGACACGAGGCGAGCATGGGCAAGTGATTCGATTGTAATGCCAGGGAGGATCGGCCACCTCCTGGGCACATTGAGGCTGCTGGTTGGGCGATTGGTATCAGTCTGATCACGGCGAAGTAGCAAGACAACGCCCGCAAAACCCATACCATCACGATAGCTCCCCTCGCAGGTAATTGTTGCATGTTCCCGCCCATGAACCGGCCGATCAACCTCATTCGCATCTTCGACTTTTACCTCACGATCATGTTTCTTGTTAGCTTACTGCGTCGCTGGGATGTGTACCTGAACGCGGTCCGTCTCCTGGTCGGCGTCCGGGGGCGTTGGCCCAAACTGATGCAGCGACTGGGCGAGCACAAAAGCTTACTGCTGAACTGGTCGTTCTTTCGCCCCGCTGGTCTTGCACTGTTCCTGATGGTGCTTCAACTCATCGCATCGCGGCTTGTTTGGCCGGGTGCCGTCATCACAGGGCCACAACTGTTGCAGGAGTGGTGGCTCGTCCCCATCTTTCTTGTGCCCCTGGGTCCGATGATTGCAGTCGATTTCTATTTCATCATTCGTGTCGCGCGGTTTGATCACAATGAGACGGTGAAATATCTCGATCAGGCCGAGCGTTGGCTGGGCTGGAAGGGGCCACTTGTACGAATCGCTACATTCGGATTCATCAACCCATCCAAGATGGTAGATACCGAGGTCCGGAAGAGCCTGGCCGAAGCTCGTTCCACGCTTTCGTCCTCACTCTGGTGGGTCTCTCTTCAGTGCAGTCTGCGCTTACTCTTCGGGCTGACGCTCTGGACCGTCTGGTTCCTGCATGGGCGGCCACCGGCCTAACCACACGGTGGGCTTGAGGCACCAATCCGGGTAGACTTGCGAAAACATGTGAAGGAGACCACAATGACCACCCGCCGCCAGTTCTTCTCAGCAACAACCGCTCTCGGGATCGGTGGGATCACATCCGCCGGGTATGCCAACGCGCAGGCCAAAGCGAGCCAACCCCGACCCACTCGCATCGGTGTCTCCACGTACTCGTTCTGGCAATTCAAGAATGAAGAACTCCGTGACCTCGAGAAGTGCATCGACCTGGCTGCGGAAATGGGGTTCGATGCCGTCGAGATCTTGCACCGTCAGATGAAGGACGAAACTGCCGGTTACTTGCAGAAGTTGAAGCAACGGGCGTTCCTCGCTGGGATGTCGCTGAATGGGCTCTCCACCCATCAGGGGTTCCTGTACCCCGCCGCAGCGGAACGGCAAAAGAACGTGGACCACACCATCAAGTGCATCGAGATGGCGTATGCGATGGGCATCCCGACCATGCGGGTCAATACCGGCACGTGGCGAACCAGCAAGAACTTCGATGAACTCATGAAGAACCGCGGGATCGAACCACCGCAACCCGGCTTCACGGACGACGACGGTTACAAGTGGGTGATCGATGGCCTTACGGCCTGTTTGAAGAGTGCCGCAAAGTGTGGCGTGACGCTCGCCCTGGAGAACCACTGGGGGCTCGGTCGCACGCCCGAGGGCGTGTTGAAGATCGTCGATGCCATCAATTCCCCCTGGCTCCGAGTTACCATGGACACCGGGAACTTCCTGGAGAATCCTTACGATCGCCTGGAGAAAATGGCACCGCAGACGGTGCTCGTGCAAGCCAAGACTTACTACGGTAGTGGGCTCTGGTACACGCTCGAACTCGATTACGAGCTAATCGTCCAGATCCTACGGAAGCACAAGTTCACCGGGTTTGTGTCGCTCGAATTCGAAGGCAAAGAAGACCCCAAGACCGCGGTACCCAAAAGCCTGGCACTACTCCGCAAGGCATTCGCCGCTTGACCGTCAACCGCCCGGGGACAATCCCAGCACCCGTGCCGCCTGAACTTTCCTCTCAGCACTGGTTCCCAATACACTCGGAGATCGCCATGACCCCCAGCCAGGCTCAGGCACTTTACTTCGACCGGGCCTCGGATTTGCTCGGCCTGGACCCACGATTGAAGCAATCATTGCTCACTCCTTATCGGGAGTTGAAGGTCGAGTGCCCACTGATTCGGGATGATGGCAAGCTCCGTTCGTTCGTGGGCTTCCGGGTTCAGCACGACAATAGCCGCGGCCCGATGAAAGGTGGTATTCGTTATCATCCGCAAGTGGATATCGACGAAGTGAATGCCCTGGCCGCACTCATGACGTGGAAGACGGCTGTCGTCGATCTCCCGTATGGTGGTGCCAAGGGCGGAATCGCGGTCGACCCCAAGCAACTCACACCGAGCGAACTGCAACGGCTGACCCGCATTTTCACGCAACGGATCTCGGACACGATCGGGCCATACAAAGATATCCCCGCGCCGGACATGGGCACCAACGCCCAGACGATGGCCTGGATCGTGGATGAGTACGAGAAGTTTGTGGGCTACGCGCCGGGTGTGGTGACGGGGAAGCCGCTGGAACTCGGTGGTTCGCTGGGCCGTGATGCAGCAACGGGCCGGGGCTTGCTCTATGCACAGGAATGCGTGTTCGAGGATCACGGCAAGTCGGTCGCCGACTTCACCTATGCACTGCAAGGCTTCGGTAACGTGGGGTCGTGGGCCGCACGACTCATTCATGAAGCTGGAGGCAAGGTGGTTGCCGTCAGCGACGCGACAGGTGCGGTCCGGAATCCGCGGGGGTTAGATATCCCGGCGCTGTATCAGCATGTCGCAGAGACGAAAACTGTTGCGGGGTTCCCCGGTGGCGAGTCCTTTGCACCCGAAGAACTTCTGGGAACGGTATGTGATGTCCTGATCCCGGCAGCTCTGGGTGATGTCCTGACCAAGCACACGGCGGATGCTGTTCGTGCGAAGTTCATCGTGGAAGGGGCCAATCACCCCACCGATCCGGAGGCTGATGAACTGTTGCGGAAGCGGGGCGTGACTCTCGTTCCCGATATTTATGCGAACGCGGGTGGCGTGACCGTGAGTTACTTCGAGTGGGTGCAGAACATCCAGCAGTACCGCTGGGATGAGGAACGTGTGAATGCGGAGTTGCGCAAGAAAATGCGTGCGGCCTACGCGGAACTCAAGCGCACCGCTACGCAGTATCACTGCGACCTCCGCACGGCCGCTTTTGTTCTGGCGGTCGGGCGTGTGGCCCATGCGACCCGCCTCCGAGGTAATAGTTAAGGAGCCTACCGTGTCCGAGAAGCTACACGAGACACTCAACTATGTCCTCTGCGCGGAACTGGACGCGGCCATGAGCCGAATTGTCCACTGTCTGTCGCAGTTAACCGAAGAACAAATCTGGCACCGACCCCAGCCCGAAATGAACGCGATCGGTAATCTTCTCCTGCACCTGACAGGGAATCTGGGTCAGCTCATTGGTTCCGGAGTTGGCGGCTTGCCTGATCATCGGGATCGCCCCGCCGAGTTCAACACCCTGGGAGGAATCTCTTCGGATACTCTCACTGGGAAACTGATTCTGGCGGTCAAGAACGCTCGTGTCACCATCCTCGACGCCACCGAAACCACGCTGTGTGAACCGGCCCGAATCGATCGACCAGGCTGGACTGGTCTTCAGGCCATCCTCACGAGCGTCGCGCACTTCCGCGGGCATACCCAGGAGATCATTCACATGACCCGGGTGATTCTCGGAGATCAGTATCAATTTGCCGGGCCACGGTGATGCATGCAACAGACCGAATACGCGCTGGAGCCCAATCTGGGCGTCACCGAGTTTATCGACGTTCTCGTACGCTCCACACTTGGGGAACGGCGACCGATCGACGATCCCCAGGCGATTGCCGGCATGCTCCGCAACGCCAGCCTGATCGTGACCGCTCGCGTCGAGGGTGTGTTGGTGGGGGTATCGCGGGCACTGACCGACTTTCACTTCGCAACGTATCTCTCGGATCTCGCAGTGGACCAAGATTACCAACGCCGCGGCATTGGCAAGGAACTGATTCGTCGCACGCATGAGGCCGCCGGATTGGGAACAATGCTGCTCTTGATCGCCGCGCCCAAGGCGGTGGAATACTACCCACATATCGGCATGCAACAACACCACTCGTGCTGGGTGATTCCCCGGTCGTGAGCCCACACTGTGGTCGGCTCAACCCGGTCGCTCCTCGAAGCGCAGGTGTCGGACCGAATCGCGCGAATCCCGCAATTCCTCCAGGGCCTCGATTCCCACCTGCAAGTGCATTTCGACGAACTGCTCGGTTACCGCCGCGTCGGATAGAGAAGTCTTGACCCCTTCCGGAGTCATGGGGTTGTCCGACACCAGTAGTAACGCCCCTTTGGGAATATGGTTCACAAAGCCAACGACGAAGATCGTTGCGGTTTCCATATCGATGGCACTGGCCCGGATGGAGCGAAGATAGTCTTTGAACTTTTCATCGTGCTCCCACACGCGGCGATTGGTCGTGTACACGGTCCCCGTCCAGTAGTCGAGATCGTGCCGACTGATGGCGGCAGAAAGGGCAGCCTGAAGGCGGAACGAAGGAAGCGCGGGAATCTCGGGGGGCAGGTAGTCGTTGCTGGTGCCCTCACCACGAATGGCTGCAATCGGCAGGATAAAGTCGCCCACGGTGGTCTTCTTGAGCCTACCACACTTGCCCAGAAAGAGCACCGCCTTCGGCTCGATCGCGGACAACAGATCCATGACCGTAGCGGCCATCGCGCTACCCATGCCAAAGTTCAAAATGGTGATGCCGTTCGCCGTGGCAGAGGACATGGGGCGATCGCGGCCCAGGATCTCGACCTCATACTGTTCAGCGAATCGTTCGACATAATGCGCGAAGTTGGTGAGCAAAATGTAGTTGCCAAACTGGTCGAGTGGGCGCGCGGTATACCGCGGTAACCAGTCCAGCACGATCTCGGCTTTGGTTTTCATGTCGGGCACTCATGCCAATCGCCGAATTGTGATACTGGTGTTCGGGGTGGACAAGATACGTTGGCGCACCAAGTCGGCTATCCCCACTCGTGCAACCACTGCGCGATATCAATCCGTGGGTCGATCAGCGCGGCATGGCTCACCGGGCATTCGATCAAGCTGGCTTGAGGGAGTCGCTTCGCTAACAAACGCCCGGCTGGTGGTGGAACGATCCAGTCGTTTGGGGCGACGAACACCAACGCGGGAATCGTGATCTCGGGAAGGCGTTCACGGAGGTCCAGATCGTGGATCATCCTGAAGCGGTTTCCGTATGCTCGCATCGGGACATCGGCGGTCAGATCCCACCAGGCATCTTGTTCGGCCTCCGACGTACCCGCGGAAAAGAAGAAGCGACCGCGCAGACGCCGAGTGTTGGGAGGGCTGGGTCTCGTTGGTAACCACGGACCAAGCAGGCTCAGGCAATCGATGGTGAAGCGGCGCGGATAGTACGCAAACGTGTTCACGAGCACCAAACGCCGCACCCACTCGGGTCGTGCCAGTGCGGTCATCAATGCCACGGCTCCACCAAAGGATTCCGCCAGTACGACGGATGGCCCGCAGTGCTTTAGTTGCCTGATGGCGAGTGTGACAAGATCGGCGTACGTGTGGCGTGTGAGTTGGGGATAACTCAGGCAGTGGAGTTGATACTGCTCCTGCAATCTGCGCTGACGGTGTAGCAAGCGGCCCGTGCCGTCGATTCCTGGCAAATACACAACCGGGCACTGTGAGGGCAATGGATCATCGTGAATCGAATACTTCATGCCTCAGCCTTGTTGCCCACGACAAGGACAACCCGATCGTCCGTGGTGAATTCCAACTGATTGTTCGTGACCAGTGTGTTGAATACCGTTGCGACTCGTTCACTGATGCGGGTTCCTGCACGCTTGAAGCCTAACTCCTTGGTCACCACTTTGAACAAGTCCTGAGTCGGCATGGAACCATATGCCGCCAGCGCAGCACGGATCGCCGATTCCAGTTCCCCATCGGTCACGCTCTCGATGGAATCGTGCTGGCTCACGGGCGATTGTGGTGGCTTCCAGCGCACAAACGGTACAGATTCCCGCTCACGGCCCGGCTCCGACAGCTTTGGCGGCGCGGTCTTCAGAGCAGCCAATACCCGCCGCAATTGCCTCTCGCGATCACGGACCCAATCGGTCGACCAAACTCGCACAAGCCGCCAGCCCAGCCCCTCCAAGACGGATTGCCGTAAACGATCGCGGTCGCGGGCGGTCGCAGCGGAGTGGTAGCTTGCACCATCGCACTCCACACCGAGCAGATAGTGCCCGGGCTGGTTGGGGTCAGTGATCGCGAGATCGATCCGATAACCCCCACAACCCACCTGACGATGGACGGTCAAGCCATGCCGTTCCAGCTCGGTTGCGACTTCCACCTCAAACGGGGAATCGGCCGCACGCTCCGAAGCCTCCGTGACGACCTCCGGTAACGCCTTCGGCCCACGCTGGGCATAATCGAGGAACGCCTTCAACAGTTTGGCACCTTCGGACTCTGTTCGAGACAGATCGATGTCCCCCGCACCGAGTGAGGCGATGACAACCATCTCCCAGCGTGCTCGCGTGATCGCCACGTTCAATCGCCGGTGCCCACCCTGTTGATTCAACGGCCCAAACCGCATGGCAACTTTCCCCGCAGCATCGGGGCCATACCCGACACTGAGGAAGATCAC
>JBGTAO010000120.1:0-4389 GCA_041749835.1 Gemmata sp.
GTGGTCGTGAAGATGAGGCAGAACACGCCGAACGGGGCGAGCTTCATCGCCAACTGGATGATGAAGACCATCAAGTCGCCGATCGCCTCCAGGAATTTCGCCACGAGTTCCGCTTTGGACGACTCCAGCTTGGTAATGCCAATCCCGATCAGTAGCGCGAACGTGATGATGCCGAGCATCTCCAGATTCGCGGCCGCACTCACGGGGTTGCTGGGGATCACCTGCTTGACGAACTCCAGCACGGTGAAGTCGGCTTTCTTGCGCTTGGCCGCGTCGCCACCATAAGTCTGTTGTAGCTCTTCCACCGTTTCGGGTGGCAGCCCATCGCCCGGGCGAACCATGTTCACGAGTGCAATCCCGATGATGGCCGCGATCGTGCTTGTGAGGAGAAAGTAGCCGAGTGTCTTCCCGCCCACTCGACCAACCGCACCCAAACTGCCGATCTGCGCGACACCCACCGCCAGCGACGCGAACACGAGCGGCACCACGGTCAGGAACAGTAGGCGCAGGAAGATCTGCCCGATGGGCTCCATGATGTTCGCATTCAGCATGCGCAGCCAGTCGGGCACCTTTGTCGGCGGCCCGGGTTCCACAAACGCCAGGTTGACAGCACACCCCACCACTGCGCCGATCACCAGGCCCAGGAGGATGCGAGTATGCGGAACCTTTTGCAGGGCTGACATGGCGACTCCGAGCGAGAACCACGAGACGGGAACAACATATTCGTTCAGACACCGTTCGGGCACCAGTTACGCGAGCAAAAACGCCATCGCTTGAAATCAGTTCCCTGCAGGTCTCACTGGCCCGAGCGAGCCCTCGTGTGTAATCTTCTTCACAACTCCCTCATCCCTGGCCGGCTAACACCGGCGCTTCGTCAGGTAGCGCATGTTCGACCTGCTCATCCGGAATGGCCGGGTCGTGGATGGCACCGGTTTACCCTGGTTTCACGCCGATGTGGGCATTGCTGGCGATCGCATCGCGGCCATCGGCCGGCTCGGGAATGCGCCCGCCCGGAGCACGCTCGATGCCACCGACCGCGTGGTATGCCCGGGCTTCGTTGATGCCCACGTTCATGGCGATCTGGCGTTACTTGCCGATCCACTCCACGAACCGAGTGTGCGCCAGGGGGTCACCACCCACATCATCGGTCAAGATGGTGTGGCCTTTGCGCCGGGCTCGCCGGAAACACTGGCCTACATGCGGCAATACACGGCGGGCTTCAACGGCAACTTCCCCACTCCCGGCCGCGAATGGAGCACGATCGCGGAGTTTCTCGCTCAGTTCGACGAGCAATGTTCCATCAACGTTTGCACCCTGATCCCCAATGGAAACGTGCGAATGGAGGTGATGGGGCTACATCCGCGAAAACCCACTGCGGAAGAATTGCTCCAGATGCGTGCCCTGGTGCGCGCGGGAATGGAACAGGGTGCTGTGGGCCTCTCCAGCGGGCTCGATTATGTACCGAGCATTTACGCGGATGAAGACGAGCTAACCGCGCTCTGCGAAGAGATCGCCCCGTATGGTGGCATCTACGTCACGCACATGCGCGGCTACAACGAAACGACCGCGCCTCCAGCGCTACATGAGGTGTTTAACATCGGCCAGCGGGCCAACTGCGGGGTCCATGTTTCGCACTTCAATTGCCTCGCGGATCAAACCGTTCCACTGCTCGATGCCGCACGCAATCGTGGCGTGGATGTCACCTTCGATTTGTACTGCTACCTCGCCGGTAGCACCATCGTGGCCATGCTGACGTTGCCGCCGGAAGTACTGGAGGGCGGCATCGCGGCAACGGTGAACCGCCTGAAGCAACCCCAGGTGCGCCGCGAACTGGAAGCCGCGTTCGCCAAGCCACGCTTCCCCATCGAGACCATCCGCCTGGCCAGCTTGCCCCATGCCGACTGGAAGCACTACGAAGGTATGACGCTTCTGGAAGCCGCTAGCACCGGTGCAGCGCCCACGATCACCCAACTCGTGAACTTCACCTGCGATATGCTGATCGCCACCAACCTGGCGGCCGGGTGCGTGATCCGCCACTTCGCCGCCCGGCAAGACGCAGACATTACGAAGCTCATGCGCCATCCGATCATGATGGCCGGTAGTGATGGCATCTTTGTGGGGGGTCGGCCGCACCCGCGCGGCACCGGTTGCTTCGCGCGCTACCTCGGGCACCATGTGCGCCAGGGCGATTGGTCGCTCGAAGAAGCCGTAATGAAATGCACTCACCACGCCGCCCGTCGTTTCGGGCTCAGCGATCGCGGGTTGTTGCGCACCGGCATGGCCGCCGATGTCGTGGTCTTCGATCCCGCGACCATCACCGATCGCTCGACATACGACGACGGGCGCGCGCTGGCCGTGGGTGTGGAACACGTCGTGGTGAATGGTGTGCCAGTACTGCTGAACGGAGAACGGACACCGGCCCGCCCGGGCCGCGGCTTGAAGAGAGGATCACGCGGGTCATGAAGCACTTATTGGGACTGGAAGGGCTCTCGGCTGAGGAAATCACGGGCTTGCTCGATAGCGCCGAGCGGTTCATCGGTGTGGGCGTGGGCGATGTACCCAAACGCGACGACCTGAAGGGCAAGGTCGTGGTCAACCTGTTCTACGAAGCCTCGACACGCACACGGGTGAGCTTCGGGCTGGCTGCTCGCCGGTTGGGTGCCGACGTGGTGGACTTCTCACCCGGTGGTTCCAGCACCGCCAAGGGCGAAACCTTCATCGACACGGCCAAGAATATCGAGGCCATGGGTGTGGATGCTATGGTGGTGCGGCATTCTTCACCCGGCGCGCCGCATGTTCTGAGCAAACACCTGTTGCCGCATATTCACGTCGTCAATGCTGGCGACGGTGCCCACGAACACCCGACGCAAGGCTTGCTCGACATCTTCACCATTCGCAAGCGGCTGGGTCGAATCTCTGGGCTCACGGTGGGCCTGGTCGGCGATATTGCCCATAGTCGCGTGGCCCGGAGCAACATTCACGGGCTCCGCACGCTGGGGGCTCATGTGATCGTTTGCGGCCCCACAACATTGGTGCCAAGCGAAGTGGAAGCCTGGGGCGTGGAAGTAGTGCACAACCTCGACTCGATTCTGCCACGCTGCGATGTGTTGAATCTTTTACGCATCCAGTTCGAGCGGCAACGAAGTGGCTTGTTCCCTTCGATCCGCGAATACCGACTGCTCTTTGGAATGGATGGCGAGCGGATGCGGCAAGCGAAAGAGAACGTACTGCTCCTCGCCCCGGGTCCGATCAACCGCGGCGTGGAAATTACTCCGGAAGCAGCAGACAGTTCGCACTCGGCGATCCTGGATCAGGTTGCCAACGGGCTCGCAGTGCGAATGGCCGTGCTCAGCGAGTTATGCCAGGTCGGATAATCAAACGGTTTCCTATTACCCGCAAAATCGCTACACTGCCCCAACCGGATCACCCGGCTGAATGGACAGCCCGGTATCGGTGTTTCTTGTTTCAGGAGGAAGCATCATGAAACGGTTTCTGTTCGCAATGGGTATGGGTGTGAGTTTGGCCGCCACGGTCACCGCGGCTCCGCAAGCGCCGGTTACCAGCACACCGCCCGCTCCAGTCGTTACGGGCACCACAACGGCCACTCCGGTTGTTTCCGGGACTGTTCTGGGCGCGCCCACGACGGGCACCTTCATTGGCGCATCGCCGACGCTGGCCACAGGCAACGTGATCACCACTGCACCAAGCACGCAGCGCCGGGGCCTGTTTGGCCGCATGCGGAACCGCAACGCAACTCCAGTGATGACCACTTCACCGTTCACCACTGGCACCGTGATCACCACGCCGGGAACCTCAGTTATTCCGAGCACGACGCCCGGAACAGTGACAACCCCGGGAACCACGATCCCCACCCAGATGCCGCCGATGCCCCGTCCGGGCGGCACTTCGATGACGATTCCGAGCACCATGCCCGCCATCACCGGCAACCCGATCGTGACCAGTGGCGGCGTGGTGACGGCCAGCGGAACGGTCTCGGGTAGCGGTGTCGTGACGGCCAGCGGAACAGTCCTGGGTAGCGACATGGTTGTTCCGGCTGGTGGCGTTGTCACCGCTGCGGGCACCATGATGCCAACCATGAACAGCGTGATGCCCGCCGGTGGCGTTGTTACCTCGACCGGTTCGATCATGCCGATCAGCGGTACAATCGTGACCAGCAGTGGCACAACCCTGCCGGTCAGCGGCATGATGATCACCAGCAGTTCGACCAACCCGAACGTTGTCATGAGCAGCGACACGCCTGCTCGCACGCAGCGCATGGGCTTCATCGCTCGTATTCGCGCTCGCCGCTGAATCGAGTCGAGTGGACGATAACTCACAACGCCGGGGGCCGCAACATGCGGCAGCCCGGCGTTGCCACGCGCCCCAGAC
>JBGTAO010000121.1:0-2314 GCA_041749835.1 Gemmata sp.
AGGTTCACTATCGAACCGATTCGAAGCTCGCCGCTGCTTTACCTCTCTTGCAAGAATCATTTCGGATCGCCGATGAGCCGCCGCCAGCGCTGCAGTTGATCCTGGAGGAAGTCGCGTGAACCCGGACCAACTAATTGCAGCAGCAACGGCCGCGCGAACCCACGCCTACGCACCCTACTCGAACTTTCAGGTTGGGGCGGCACTTCAAACCACCGATGGGACGATTATCACGGGCTGTAATGTCGAGAGTGCGAGCTATGGACTGACCATATGCGCCGAGCGCGTCGCGGTCTTCGCTGCGGTGGCCCAGGGGTATTCCACGTTTCACCGGGTGGCTGTGGTGACTGATACACCGACGCCGACCGCACCGTGTGGGGCATGCCGACAGATACTCCTGGAGTTCGCCCCCGATGCCGAAGTGGTGCTTGCGAATCTGAAGGGAGAGATACTCTGCTTCTCAGTACGCGAATTGCTTCCACACGCTTTCGATTCCAAGCAGTTGCGTTCCAACCTGGGTAGAAGTTGAAAAGACGATTCCTCAGTAGCTTCGAGATTGGTACCACGTGCTGGTCCGAGCCCATGGTGTGAATGCGGGCTGATGAACCAAGTGCCACATCCTGTGATCGAAAGCCGGACTGTGTTCTCACAACGGGAGATTTCTTGATGCCCGCCCAGATTCATGTCTCCATCCATCCGCTCATCCAACATCAGTTGGCGCGCCTCCGGTCCACGGACACGAAACCGCCGGAATTCCGCGACCTGGTTGCAGCGATCTCACGCATTCTTTTCTTCGAAGCAACCCGTGATGCGACTGTTCGCCCAGTGGAGATTCAGACACCTCTGACAACCACGACCTGCCACAAGATCCTGGAGAAAATCGGATTGGTACCCGTGCTTCGTGCGGGTCTCGGAATGGCCGATGCCATGTTGCAGGCTCTTCCCGAAGCGACCGTGTGGCACCTGGGGCTTTATCGTGATCACACCACCCTCAAGCCGGTCACTTATTACAACAAGTTGCCCGCCAAGCCGGATCTCGATCTGGCGATCGTCCTGGACCCCATGTTGGCGACCGGTGGGAGTGCAATGGCAGCGATCGACATCTTGAAGAACGCGGGCACGGCTCGAATCAAATTTGTCGGCCTGATCGCGGCTCCTGAAGGGATTGCAGCACTTCAGGAAGCTCACCCCGATGTTCCGGTCTATCTCGCTGCACTCGATTCGCACCTGAACGAAATTGGCTATATCGTTCCGGGTTTGGGTGATGCGGGTGATCGCCAGTTTGGGACAACGTGAAACCACGATCATCCACGCGCCATTACTTCAACGACTTCACCCAGGTTTCGAACGCCGCGAACTGCTTGCGCACGCTCGGTGCTGGGCCACTCAAGCGGATATGGGTTGCTTCGTCCTTGCCGGCCACGATCACCCAGATCACTCGGTAGTCCTCGAGTAACATCTCTTTGGATTTGGGATCGTTGGGTCGCTCCCGATACTTCCACGTACCCTCTGCGATATCGAGAACGGTGACGGACACGCCCGGCACCATCCACTTGGTAATCTTGGCAATCTCGTCGAGTGTCTTGCCCTCGGGTGGAACGAACGTGGCCTTCCATTTCGGGAATGTCTTCTCGGGGTCGGGATGGCTTTCGGGAAAAACGGCCAACTCGCACTCGGCGAGCTCTTTCTCACCGGGCAACTTGAACTGATACGAACGGAGCAAATTGGCCGGTTTCTCTTTCTTCCAATCCTGAGGTGTTGTCGCGGTCAGCTTCCCAATGGTGACCACGGTACCTTGGTCCTCAAAAACGGCTTTGCTGCTAGCCATGAAGAGCACCGGAACGAACAGCAACGATACGGTGAGCAAGCGCATGATTTCTCTCCTTGAACCGCCTCGATGCTTACATCGTAGTGCAGTTACTGGGGATACCCATTCCCAATTTTGGACAACAGATTGAAGTTGATGAAGCACCGTTTCGCACCGAGAATGCAGCCCTACCGGAAGATCTCTGCTTACACGGATATACTATCCGTTCGGAACTCTGACACCGTATTGTCACTGGAGATAAAGCCATGCTGCCTGGTTTGCTACTCGCATTAGTTCTGGCACCAACTCAACCGCCAACCGCACCGGATACGCCCAAGGACAAGAAAGACGCCAAGGCATTGCCAATTGCGGCGTTGAAAGCACGTTTGGTAGGGCCAGCTGTGACCTCTGGGCGAATCGTGGGATTCGCGGTCAACCCCAAGGATCGGTCGCACTACTACGTCGCTGTTGCCTCAGGCGGCGTTTGGAAAACCACAAATGCCGGCACGA
>JBGTAO010000122.1:0-2803 GCA_041749835.1 Gemmata sp.
GGGTCCGCCCGGTCCGCCGGGTCCACCGCCCGGTCCGCCGGGTCCGCCTCCTTTACCGCCCATACCACCGCCTTTACCACCCATGCCGCCGCCTTTGCCGCCGCCTTTACCGCCACCCATGCCGCCCGCTTTCTTCTCATCTCCAGGGTTCGCCGCACCGCCACTTTCGGCCAGTTTGGGCGTGTCTGGCTTCTTTTCGTCGGACATGCCCACCAGGAAGATCCCGGCGCCAACACCCAGGCCCAGGCAGATGATTGAGCTGACCACGGCAATGGGGACATTGGTGGCACCCCGCCGGATCGTACGAAGCGGTGGTAGCTGCTGATCGGGTTGAGAGGTCGATTCGCGCACAATACACTCCTGGTTTCATTGGGGAAGAATGAATCACCTACTGTGGCGATCATCTCACAACTTGAGCCGCGAGTAACCACCCAAAATGATATGAGAGTCTGTAGCTCGCTGAGCTTCTTCCAAAAAGAAACCACCGGGTGTTGCCCGGTGGTTGTGCCGTGACCGCGAAGCGCTTGAAATGGAATTACTGACGATTACGAACTCACACGACTGACCGAGCTACTTCTTTTCCGGCAAGATCGCCGAGAGATCCTTGAGGATCACTTCGACCTTCTTGTCGTCCAGATCGCCCTTCTTGAAGGCGTAGTTCTTCTTGACCGTGTTCTTGACGTAGAGCAACACGGTCACGTCTGCGTCCTTGGCAATCTCGTAGCTACTGGGGCCAGCGGCAGAGTCGATCGTCAAAACGATCTTCTTGAGCCCTTCCTTCTCTGCGAGCTTCTTCAATTCGCTTTCCATCTTGTCTTTGTCGGCGGTGAGGACCACGACAAACGAGCCCATGCGGGCGTCTTTGTTCTGAGTTGCAGCTTCGTCGAGTTTCTTGACCAGACCGGTCAAGGTGGGGGAAACCTCGCGGGCGAAAACGACCGCGACCGGATTCCCACCATTGGCTCAGACCTGGCAACGCGCTTCGCCAGCGCTGGCACCGGTCACATTGAACGGGTTAAAGGCTTTGACCCGCTCCCCAGGTTGCAAACCACTTTTGAGATCCGCCGCAAGCGCCGCGCCACCCAGCAGGGCAGCCAGCGCTACGGTGGAGGCAAACCATTTTGTCATGAATAAGATCCTTATGTAAGGAAGGAATCGGCTCGGGTCACGGCATCTTTCAGAGTATCGACTTTCACCTGCAGGGGTGAGTATGCAATCACTGAAACTCCGGCACCGTCCCGGAGTCGCATGCCGAGCGATCACGTTGGCCATCGTTTTTCCTGGTGTTCTCTCGCGGTCAGGCGAAACTCTCGTGTGGGGTGTTGTGCCACTGCACCCACACGGATAGAACGTGGGGAATCTCTCCCACGAGGATCTCGTGATGACCCGCCTGTTGCTGATCCCGTTGCTGCTCGTCCTGTATCCAACGCGCTCGTTCTGCGATCCCGGACTACCTGCCCCAGGCGCGGCGCAGCCAGAACCGGCTCGGACACCCAATATCGTCCTCATCTTTACCGACGACCAAGGCTATGGCGACGTGGGCTGCTTCGGTGCCAAGAAGTTCCGGACGCCCCACCTGGATCAGCTAGCGAAAGACGGGGTGCGCTTCACCGATTATCATGTCTCGCAACCGGTCTGTTCGGCAAGTCGGGCGTCGTTGCTCACGGGTTGCTACGCCAATCGAATCGGCATTCACGGGGCACTCGGGCCAACCGCTCGCCACGGTATCCATGCCGACGAAACTACCATGGCCGAAATCTGCAAAAGCCAGGGCTACGCGACAGGAATGGTGGGGAAGTGGCACCTGGGGCACCATCCGCAGTTCCTTCCGACACGCCACGGATTCGATTCGTATTTTGGGCTGCCCTACTCGAACGATATGTGGCCGCACCACCCGGAAATGAAGAAAGACGGCTACCCGACGCTGCCGCTGTTCGAGAACGAGAAGATCGTGAATGCCGATGTTCGTGCCGAAGATCAGGCCAAGCTCACCACACAGTACACCCAGCGAGCGGTGCAGTTCATCGCCGCGAACAAGGCCAAGCCGTTCTTCCTGTATGTCGCTCACAGCATGCCCCACGTTCCGTTGTTTGTGAGCGACAAGCATCAGGGGAAAAGTGGTGCCGGGAGGTATGGCGACGTGATCGAAGAGATCGACTTGTCCGTCGGTACGATCCTCAAAGCGCTGGATGAGCACAAGCTGGCCGGCAACACGCTGGTCATCTTCACGAGCGATAACGGCCCCTGGCTGAGCTACGGCAACCACGGTGGAAGCAGCGGCGGATTGCGCGAAGGGAAAGGGACATCGTGGGAAGGTGGCGTGCGGGTACCGTTCATCGCGCGGTGGCCCGGTGCGATCAAACCCGATACCACTTGCCCGATTCCCGCCATGACAATCGACCTTCTCCCCACGGTGGCCAAGATCGTGGGTGCCGAATTGCCCAATCGCCCCATCGACGGCAAAGAGATCACGGCACTCCTGTACGGAACGCCGGGAGCCAAATGCCCACACGAGGCGTACCTCCACTATTACCACTCGGGCGAATTGCAGGCGGTGCGCAGCGGGCCGTGGAAGCTGATGTTGCCGCAGACCTATCGCACAATGCTGGATCAGCCACCCGGGGCCGACGGCAAGCCCGGCAAGTATCGCATGGTGAAACTCGAACAACCCGAGTTGTACAATCTCCACACCGATGTGAACGAGACCACGAATGTGGCGGCGGCGAACCCCCAAGTGTTACAGCGCCTGATGACGTTGGCCGAAAAAGCCCGGGACGACATGGGCGATGCGGCGACCAAGCGT
>JBGTAO010000123.1:0-7048 GCA_041749835.1 Gemmata sp.
GCTATGCCCGATCACGTGCACTGGCCCACGCGGGACTTCTCGCTGAATATACTTCGCCAGGTCGTGCGCTCGCCGTTCGACACTCGCTGTAGGGCTCACCCGTGCCGAGTATACCCGGTTACCGGCCGCTTCCAACTGCTGGCGCACACCCGGGAAGTAGTCCTGAACCGGTCGGCGAAATGCGTACAATTGGTCGAACCCGCACAGGCCGTGAACCAGGACAATCGGATCTCTGAGCGAGGGAATCTGCGACACGTCCACAACACATCCTTGAACTGGCACTCGGAGCGCGAGCCGTACGAGCGCTGTGGCAAACGCGGTAGCGAGTCGTGGTCGGCGGGGGGCGTGATCGTTACGATGAACGCGAATCGCCGGCATCATGCCGTGGAGGTGAACGACACCGTCACGGAGATCTGTACCAAATATACATACGGCCTTCACGAGTCCCACGCAATGCAAATCTCACTCGCACAACCCGGAAAAACCCGCATCGGTTGGATCGGCACGGGCGTCATGGGACGCTGGATGTGTCAGCATGCCATGAGCAAAGGCTTCTCGGCCACGGTCTACAACCGTAGCGCGGACAAGTTGCAACCGCTCCTGGAACTGGGTGCGCAGGCGGCAGCGAACCCGAAAGCTGTGGCCGAGCAATCCGACATCGTGTTTGCGATTGTTGGCTTCCCGAAAGACGTACGCGAAGTCTTTCTCGGAACGGATGGCGCGCTCGCGGGGAGCAAGCCCGGAACGGTACTGGTGGATATGACAACGAGTGAACCCACACTCGCTCAGGAGATCGCGGCGACCGCGAAAGCGAAAGGCGTGGCGGCACTCGATGCACCGGTCAGTGGTGGCGATGTCGGTGCCAAGAACGCGACGCTCTCCATCATGATTGGTGGCGACGAAGAAGCTGTGACTGCGGTACAACCCGTGTTTGAAGCCATGGGGAAGACGATCGTCCATCAAGGCGGACCCGGTGCCGGGCAACACACGAAGATGGTGAACCAGATCCTGATTTCTTCGAACATGATTGCGGTCTGCGAAGGGTTGCTCTACGGCTACAAAGCAGGCCTCGATCTCGAAACGGTCTTCAAGAGTGTCAGCGTTGGCGCGGCGGGTAGTAAGGCTTTGGAAGTGCTGGGGCCTCGAATGCTGGCCCGGAACTTCGAGCCGGGCTTCTACGTCGAGCACTTCATCAAGGACATGGGCATCGCGCTGGCCGAGGCCGAGAAGATGAACCTGTGCCTACCGGGGCTAGGGCTTGCCAAGCAACTGTACGAAGCCGTGCGAGCCCAGGGGTTTGGGCGGAAAGGCACGCAAGCGTTGTTGCTCGCTCTGGAGACGCTCAACAACGTGAAGCGGTGAGAGCGGCAGACCGTCCCCCGGCTACCGCTCGTGTGACATCACTTCTGGGGCAGCGAGGTCCGGTTGAAGCCCGCTGGATCGAACTCGTCGCCAGCCTTGGGACCGGTCGCGGGAACCTTGATCGGGGCAGCGACTCCGAACTGGCTTAGTGCCACTGTTCCACTTGCTGGCACCACGACCCCGGGAACCTTCGGAGCCGAGCCGATTGTGGGAATCACCGGGATCGCCGGGACATCCGGAATCTTGGCATCTGGATCACTTGGCGGGATCACGGGAATTGCTGGTGTGCTCCCAGGTGTCGTGGCGGGCATGAGCGGCGGAGTCGGAAGCACGGGTGGCACAACTACTGGTGAAGCAGGCTCGGCTGCTGGCAATGGGTTTGATGGCGTCACCACGGTATTCACGATTGGCATCGCCGACACCGCCGGCGCGGCGGGCAATGGCGTAACGAGTGCTTCCACCATTGTTGCGGGCGGGATGGCTGGCACCACTGGCGCGGGAGGCAGCACAGGCTGAGTGGGTGGCGTCATCGGCTGGGCCGACGGCTTCACTGCTTGTAGCGTCCAGGCTTCCAAGTTCTGGTACGCACCCGTTCGTCGGTTTGCTACAACCGGTTCCTTCATCCCACCATGAATGCTCAGCGATTTGATCAGCAGCGGGCTATTCAGCGGATCATCCTGCTTGAGCTGCGCGGCCGTGGCTCGCAGATTCGAGCGCATGCTCTGGGGTCCAGCCTCGAATCCGTGGACACGAATCAGCTTGAACGATCCCACGTAATCGGCACGTGCGTGGCAGTCCATGCAGAGGTTCGCAAGCACAGGCTGGGCCTTCGTAGCGAAGGAGGTAGCCCCTTCCCCCGTCACGTCGGGATCGGGGTCAACCACTGCCTGTAGGACTCCACCCTGCGGCTTGGCGGCCACGCTTCCATCGGCCGGGAACTGTCGCAACGATTCCTCCAGTGAACGCGCCATATCTGCGGCAGCACTGCTGTTCGGTTGCAGCTTCAGAACTTTTCGAGTTTCTGCCAGTGCCTGTTCACGCAGACCGTTGAACATGCACCACTTGGCTACCGTAAGGCGAGCACTGGCGTCGCTCGGGTTCACTTGATTGAGCAAATACCGGTAAACATCGTCGTGCGTTTGCCCCACGTACAGCACATCGGCCTTCGGTAACGTGCGATCCAGCGCGCCCTGCCGCAGGTTCACCTT
The DNA here is from genome assembly GCA_041749835.1 of Gemmata sp. GTDB lineage: Bacteria > Planctomycetota > Planctomycetia > Gemmatales > Gemmataceae > Gemmata. Next base: position 2,571 of record JBGTAO010000123.1, read on the forward strand.
GTCGCCCACCACGGTCGCGTTGCCTTCGATCAACTTCGGGCCTTTGAGGACGACCAGTTTCCCCTGTGGCGCAAGCTGTACCGCCGGTTCCGATAATGGAGTCGGTGCGGGCAGTTGTGTCACGGGTGTTGGCGGTGCAGGCGTGGGCAGTGTGGGTGCCGGTTGCGGTGTGGCGAGCGGCGAAGTAGCAACTGGAGCGGTGACCACGGTTGGAGTCGGTTCCGGGATCGGCAGCATCGGTCTTTGGGCGGTCGAGGGAGGAGTCGAGGGAGGCTGCGGAATCGCCGGAAGCTTTGGGAGCGCGGGCAATTCGGGCAAGTTCGGAATCACGGGCGGTGCGGCTGGCGGAACAGGGAGGCGATTCGTTTCGACCGGTACGGAAGGTTCAGCACCTGGCAGGTTCACCGGTGGAACGGGCAACCCCACTGGCCCACTCTTTCGCTCCGACGGTTCGATAGGTGCCGTGGACAAAGCCGGCGGCATGGGTGTCGTCACGGGGAGAATCGGCATTGCGTCGGGTTTAGGAATCGAGATCGGCGACGGAGGCACGACTTGCGGCTCACTGGGGATCGTCACCACGGGCAATGCCGGTGCCGTTCCAGGAGGCGTCGGTATCGGCATCGGTCCGATGGAACTCGGATTCGGAATCATGGGCAATTCGGGCAACGGTAGCGGCATGGGCTGAGCGCCCGAAGCCGGCACGACCAGACCGGACGGGACAACCGGGATCGCCAGTGTGCCCTCGGGCGGCGGTTCGATCGGGGGCAACTCCGGCAGCGCCAAGGGAGTTGCCCCAAGCGAGACGGTCGATTCCGAGGGCATCGGTAAAGACGGTGCAGCCTTCTGCACCGTCTTGGGTGATGTCCTAAAAGCGACTGCGAGGCCAACCGTGCCGAGAACCACGGCGGCGAGCATATAGTAGGATGTTTTCATAGTGGCGGTGGCCATAACCACGCGATCGGTCACAATCAAGTGCAAGTCCACACAGGTGTGCGGCATCCGGGACCGAGGGAGCAGCGAATGAAAGCCGAGATCATCTCCATTGGTAGCGAGATCACCAGTGGCCAGAACCTCGATACCAATGGCCAGTGGCTCAGCCGCCGACTCGCCGAGATTGGGATTCCCGTGGGTTTCCATACCACGGTGGCCGATGATCTGACGGACAACATTGCCGTGTTTCGCACAGCTTGTGCCCGGGCGGATTTGGTGTTGAGCACGGGTGGTCTGGGTCCCACGCAGGATGATCTAACTCGTGAAGTGATTGCTGCGGTCGCGGGTGCGGAACTCCAAACACACCCGGCATCACTGGAGCAAATCCGCGAACTGTTCGCCCGCCGGGGGCGTGTCATGCCTGAACGGAACGAAGTGCAGGCGCTGGTTCCCCAGGGCGCAGAAGCCATCTTCAATGCAGCCGGGACCGCTCCGGGGATCTGGATGAAATTGGGGATGAGTACCGTGATCGCGATGCCGGGCGTGCCCAGTGAAATGCATCGCATGTACATCGAGCAGGTTCAACCGCGACTGCTGACGCTGGGCCTCGGTCGTGGCGTCTTCATCCAGCGGAAGATCAACACATACGGCTGGGGAGAATCGGCAGTCGAGGACCGTGTGGCCGATCTCACACGCCGCGGTCATGTTCCTGAAGTCGGAATCACGGTGAGCGATGCCGTGGTGTCTTTGCGAATTCTGGCGCATGCGGATTCGCTGGCCGATGCCCAGAGCCAGATTGCTCCCATCGAAGCCATCATCCGCGAGCGGCTGGGAGACCTCGTATTTGGAGCGGAGGACGAGGAACTTCAGGACGTGGTCGTGCGGTTGTTGCACGAGAAGCGCCAAACGCTTGCGACAGCCGAAAGCCTGACGGGTGGGCTTGTGGCACATCGCATCTGTCTGATTCCCGGGGCAAGCGATTACTTCCAGGGTGGTGTGGTGACGTATACCAATGCCGTGAAGCACCGGGAACTCGGGGTGCCAGAAGAGTTGCTGGAAAAGTTCGGTGCAGTCAGCGAGCCAGTGGCCCGAGCCATGGCCGAAGGGCTACGCCGGCGCTTTGGCACCGATTTGGCGATCGCAACCACGGGCTTCGCCGGTCCGACGGGTGGCACGCCCGAAAACCCTGTTGGCACAGCCTACGTTGCGCTTGCCCACAAGAGCGGCACCGAAGTGACTCGCTACGGCTGGATCGGTACACGCCAGGAGATCATGAGCCGAACGGCCAAGCTCGCACTGAACATGGTGCGACTCCGCTTGCTCAGGGAGTAAGCGCGAGGGCGTCACGTTCCCGGAATCCACCCTACGCCGCGGAACCACGCTACCGCTTCGGCGATTGACTCGGCCACTGGTCGGGGGCGCAGTTCCAGTTCCGCCAGGCTGCGTGAAGCGTCGAAGTGCATGCGCCGCCGTGTGAGTTTCACGCCCGTGACCGTGGCAGCCGGAATGCGGCCCGTGATGGTGTCGGCCACCAGTTCACTGGCATAGGCCGCAGCGAGCGCCACCGGATACGGAACGCGCCAGCGTGGTTCTGGCAACCCCGTTATGTGAGCCAGCAAGTTGAACACCGAGCGGATCGACCAGTTCTCGGCTCCGAGCAGGTAACGCACGCCTGGCCGGCCCCGCTCCATCGCGGCCACCATTCCTAACGCAACATCGCGCACATCCATCAGGTTCAGGTCGCCGTCCAGGTAGGCGGAACGAGCGCCGCGGCAAAAGTCGAGCATCATTTGCGTGGGTGGCGAGCGCTCCCAATCACCCGGCCCAATGGGCAGCGTGGGATTCACCACAACAACCGGAGCGCCGCTGCGAGCAAGATGGAACGCGAATTGCTCCGCTCGATACTTCGAGCGACAGTATGGCCCGATCACGTCGGACGCGGGGACATCCTGATCTTCGGCAATGGGTGTGCTCTGCCGGGACCGCGTAAGAATGCTCTCAGTGCTGGTGTGTAGCACACGCACCGCGCCGGCTTCAAGTGCCTCGGTCAGGACATGCACTGTGCCCAGATAATTCACGCGGTGAAACTCGATCCGGTGCTTCGTCCAAAGCTGCGGGTTCGCGGCCAGGTGATAAACCGTGTGGCACCCCCGGAGTGCAGCGCGAACTGCAGCCCAGTCTCGAATATCGGCGGTGACAAGTTGGACCTGATCGAGCGGGAGGTGCTCCACCTTCGCACCGGGCCGCTCGACAACCCGCACTCGTTCGCCGCGAGCCACCAACAACCGCACGAGATGAGAACCGATAAACCCGGCCCCACCCGTTACAACAGTCACAGCATTCATGCGGCCTTCTTCGCATAAAAATCGAGCCGTGGGTCTCCCGTGATGGCCATGAAAACCTGGCGGATTTGCTCGAACCCGTCGCGGAGCCAAAAGCTGGAATCGCGGCCCCAGCTTTTGGCTCCGAGCACAAAGTAACCGGGTTCCCGGGTCTCGAATTGCTTGGCCGGTTCTTGAAGCTGCAATCCCTGCGTCATCGTCATGTCGGCCCGATAACCGACATTGCCAATCACACGTTCGACTTCCCACGACACCGGCTTGCCATTCGTACGGCCAGCCACCCGGAAGCCTTTCTCGGGGCCGTGGCAGATGACTTCATCGAGTACGGTTTGCGGATGGAACTCCAGGTTGCCATCGCAGCGCGTGGCGAGCGAATTGGCACGCACGGCCAGGCGATCACGCTCCTTGTAAGGATCATTGGGAATCCGTGGGAGCGGTTGCCCGCGCGGGCCACGGGTGAGCCAGAATACCCAGGTCGCGGGGTGTTCCTCGGCCAGCGTGGCGAGGTTGCAGATCGTGGTTGCCGCGGAATAGCCATTGCCCACCAGCACGATGCTCCGCCCTGCGTAATGCCCCTTGCGTTCCCCCAGTACATCTTCCAGCCCGTAAGCCAACTGCGCTCGCGCACCGAGTTCCCCAACAGCGGGAATGTTCCCATCACCGAGCCAGTTCGGGTTGTTGTGCACACCGCTGCAATCGAGGACAACATCAGCCGTCTCGATCCGTTCTTGGCCCTTGGCATCGCGGATCAGCAGGCGAAACGAGCGGTTCACGGGTGACCGCCCGACCCGCAGGACCGTTTGTTCCAAATGGAGGTGTTCCAATAACGGTTCGGATTCGCCCAACGGCACCAGGTAGTCATCACGATATTGCCGCCCCGTGACGATTTCACTTTCCGCGGGGAAGGTGCGTGTGGGCTTTTCCCGCAAGAGTGTGCGGAGCCCGAGCGGAGTCGTGAGAAATGCAAAGGGAGTAAACAGGCGGACATGCCCCCAGCGGCGGACATACTCGGCGATACTCCCGCGATCGAACAAAGCGACTGCGAAACCGCAAGCTCGTGCGTAAAGGGCAGCTTCCAGGCCAATAGGCCCTGCCCCAATTACGGCGATCCGTGGTGCCGCGGCCTTGGACATCCGTGTCTCCCTGGTGAATCATCATCCTGTACCACGATTTGAGCGATGCGCCTTGCACTCCGGCAGGGCTCGC
>JBGTAO010000124.1:0-2354 GCA_041749835.1 Gemmata sp.
ACTCGCCGACGAGACCCGCGTGGTAGCTAGTCCCGCAGGCCGTCATGATGATGCGGTCGATTTGTCGGAGTTGTTGCGCGGTCAGGTTCAACCCGCCGAAGTGCGCGGTGGCCGCATCGTCGTCGAGACGGCCACGCATGGCGTTCGCAATCGTTTCGGGTTGCTCGTAAATCTCCTTCAACATGAAGTGGGCGTAATTCCCCTTCTCCGCATCCATGTCCCCCAGGAAATGGGAGATGTCTTGTGGCGGGACGTGAACCGTGTCCAGATCCTGATTCCGGACCACGTAGCTTTCTTCGTCCAACTGGCACACTTGCCGATCCTGAAGGTAAACCACCTTGTCGGCAAACCCCGAGAGCGCACTGGCATCGGAGGCCAGGAAATGGCCGTCCGAGCCTATACCGATCACCAATGGGCTGCCGAGCCTGGCACCGACGATCACCCCAGGTTCGTGCTGGCAGGTCGCCGCGAGACCGTAGGTTCCTTTCACGAGCCCGAGAGCTTGCGAGACCGCCGAGAGTAAATCGCCCTGATAGAAGTGATCGATTAAATGCGCGAGAACTTCGGTATCGGTGTCGGAACGAAATGTGGCTCCGTCCGCTATGAGTTGCTGCTTGAGCGCCGAGAAATTTTCGATCACTCCGTTATGCACCACTGCGATGGTGTTCGCCTTGTTCAGATGCGGGTGGGCGTTCTGGTCGGTTGCAGTACCGTGCGTGGCCCAGCGAGTATGACTGATTCCGTAGCAACCCGGGGCCGGGTGTGCCGCGACCAATTTCGCAAGTTCTGCAAGCCGCCCGGACTTTTTGCGCAAGTGCAATTCGTTGCCCGTGCCAGTGATGAGCCCCGCGCTATCGTAGCCACGGTACTCCAGTCGCCGCAGACCCTCCAGCAAGATTGGTGAGGCTTCTCGTCGTCCTGTGAATCCCACAATTCCACACATCGTTGGCTCCTTCCCCCGGAGAAGAACGGAAGTGTAACGCGGGAACGGGCACCGAGTGAAGGCGAGTTCTAGGAACGGCTGTTGCTGGGCGCGGGAATGGGAGTGGCGACCACGACAAACCCGCAGCTTTCGTAGAGACCACGAAGTTCTGGTCGGCTCGTCAGCATCACGTAGGGTACGCCACGCTGAAAGGCTTGATTCATGGTCTCGGTAACGAGTGCCGGGGCAATACCCTGGCCGCGGGAACTGGGTTGGACCACAACGTAGTCGATTTGCCAACTCACGGGAGCATTCACCACCAGAAAGCCATCCGCTTGCCCCTCGGCATCGCGATGGAGCGCCACGTATCGAACGCCCGACCACACGGCCAGGAACTTGCTTCGAGTGCGAAACTGGTTGGAAATCAGCTCCCAGAACACACGGCAAGCGGGTTCGTCTGCCAGGAACTCATGGAACGCCAAGAACTCGATCGGCAAAGCCGCGTCGCGGGGATGTGTCGGACGACAGAGATAGTGCAGTTCTGTTGGACCATCCAAATCAACACCTCATGTGGTACACCAGGAGAGGTGGCCACAGTCATCTTGGAATAGTCCCGCCAACAGATCAAGTGAACTTCGCGTGAGGCGATGCCGCATTCGAGCGACATGCTCTGCATCGGCCATGCAACCAAGGGCGGGGTATCCGCCTTCAACGACATTGGGGCTCATCTTGAACCCCAACGGGTGGTCCTAATGCGCTATGCATTGCGAGACGGAGTGACGAAGCTATCGAATGGATAGGGCAATGGCGGAATCGTTTTGTTGAACAGCCCGTACTTCTTTATCTTCTTGTAAAGCGTGACTCGGCTGACACCGAGAAGTTGTGCCGCCCGCGTGCGGCTTTGGCCGGCTTTCTCCAGCGCCCGCAGGATGTTCGCGCGCTCGGTTGTTTCGCGGCTTTGCTTCAGTGTCCCATTGACACCACCGGGAACCGGGCTGGCTTGGCCAATGAAATCGCCCCGGTTGTGGATCAATGGCGAGATGTGATGCAGCTTCAACTCGTTACCATTGCCCGACAGCACTGCTTGTTGAATCACGTTCTCGAGTTGACGGATGTTGCCTGGCCAGGGGAAGGCTTCCAAGGCCCGCAACGCCTCGGGGCAGACATTGAAGAGCTTCTTGTTGAACTTCGTCCCGTAGCGTGCCACCATACTGCGCACAAGCGGGCCGATATCTTCGGGGCGATGGCGAAGTGGTGGCAGATGAAAGCTGATCACATGAAGCCGATAGTACAGATCGCGCCGGAAGCTCCCGCGTTCCACCGCATCCGCCAGGTTCCAGTTCGTCACCGCGATCATCCGCGCCTTGCACAGTTGCGTCTCGTTGCTCCCGACCGGTTCGAACTCACCGGTTTCGATCACTCGCAACAAATT
>JBGTAO010000125.1:0-6445 GCA_041749835.1 Gemmata sp.
CTGGCCCCGCGACGGCGCTGCCGAGGTACGGGTCGCTGAGCGAGCTCTATCTGGTGACAGCCGTTCGATCGCAGTCTGATGTGTTTGTGGTTTTTGGTGGAACGATCACGGGTTCGGCCGCGGGCGTGTTCCCGATCCAGCTTCCCGATGGGGCGGAAGTGCAAACGGCCCAAGTGGGCAGCGGTTGGCTGCAACCCTCCGCGCTCCAGTTGAGTGCCGCCGGCGCGCTGGGGCTGCCGATTCCAGGCTTGGGGCCGGTGCGGTTCGAGCTGCGATATCGCCTGCCGGTGATCCCATCGGGGCCGGTGACTACGATCAGTAGCCCGGAGCCAGTGGTGCCCGTCCCGAATGTTGAAATCCACCGCTGGTGGATCTTCGATTCCGCAGTCTTACCGGGATGGCCCGTGATGGCCTGGGATCGCGGCCGTGCGAACGATCGACCGCAGTTGCTGGAAGAATCGGCCATCACGGCCATCGACGGAGAGGTTGTCTCGGGGTCGGGCATCGCGGTGGTGCGGGTCAGTTCGACCCGGTTGACCGATGGCCTGGGTATCGTGCTGACGCTGGCTCTCATTCTGCTGCCCGGCCTGGAGCCGCGACGATGGGCGAGCGCCTGGGGTTCTGTGATGCCTCTGGTATTGCTCGTGCTGGGCGTCGTGCATCTCTTGGGGCCGCCGTGGTGGCAGCGTGCTGCGACGATTCCCCTGTTCGTGGGGCTACTGCTTTCATCAGTTTGGATCGTGGTTCGTGGTTTTCGCAAGGTCGGGGCTGTGGCGGCGAGTGCGGGAATCGTGCTCGTGGTGTTGGGTGATCCGGAGGGGATCGCCCAGCCACCCGCACCGGCGCTCGTGATCTTGCTACCGACGGAGGCCGACGAACCGGAACTGGTGGCCGTGCCGAAGCCCGTGCTGGATCGCCTGGTGACTCTAACGCGCTCGAACACGCCCGGCGTGGTACTCACCGATGCCGATTATGCGCTCTCCATTGAAGATTCGCTTGTGCGGGTCACGGCCCGCTTCACGGTGGTCGTTCTGGGCGACTTGGAAACGAGTGTGGCCCTGCCACTGGCGGAAGCCCGGCTGGAACGAGCGCAGGTGAATGGTCAGGTCGCGTTCCCCACCGCGCCACGACCAGGCGTTTATGCGGTGCCGATCCCGGGGAGCGGTCGCCATGAGATCGAGCTGCGGTTCACGCTGCCCGTAACAGGATCGGGAGCCGAACGCGAGCTGCGGCTGGGAATCCCCGAGTGCCCCACCACGCGGTTGAAAGCCACGCTCCCCGCAACCGCGAAGCAAGTTCAGGTGGTCGGCCGTATGGGCCGGCAAACGACCACCGAGGGCGACCCCGTGAAGGTCGTCGCCGATATCGGTTCGGCGCGAACGGTCCAACTGCGCTGGCGCGATGGTGTGGGTGGCACAGCGATCGTCAAAGTCCGCGAGGGTGCGATCTGGGATGTCACCGCGAGCGGGGCACGCCTCACGGCGGCGTATCTGCTGCGTGTGGAGCAGGGAACGGTATCGTCGCTCCAGTTCGAACTCCCCGCGGAACTGGAACCGCTCGAAGTCGTCATTCGACCGCTCGATTTCGGTGCAACTGCGGCGCTGCGAGACTGGGCACTGGAGCCCGAAAAGGGTGGCTACCGGCCGCTGCGGCTCGACCTGCAAGGGCCCACCGCGGGGCGTTTGCTCGTGGTCGTTTCGGCAGCCCAAAAGATGGTGACGACGCGGCAACCCGTCTTGCGCTTCCCCCGCTGGGCTTTGCCCGCTGGCACAACGGAACGAGATGCCGTGTTTGGCTTGCGGGCTCGCGGTGTGGTGATCGACGAACTCGCCCGATCCGGAGTCCTCGATTTCTCGCCGGATGCGCTCACCCGCGACTTCGCCGCGGTTCCCGATCTGCGTCTCGATCCGAATACGCCCATTCGGGCCTTTCGCCCGACACCGGGTGCTTCCCCCGAGCTTCAACCCAGTCTGCGAAATGCCGCAGAACCGCCCGCAATCACGCTGGAAACGAACTGGCATGTTGGGCCGCTCCGGGCCAATGCGGTCGGCACTCTGAAATGGCTCGGCAAGGAACCGCAGCCACTGGTGGAGTTCACGCTACCGGGGGTCGCGGTTCAGGAGGTGCGCGGTGCCGATGTCGCCGGGTGGACGCGGACCCCGGGACGAATCCAGATCTGGCTTAAGAAGCCGGCCCGCGAAGGTGCCATCGAATGGAGTGGCACCGTGGCGTTCAATCAGCCGGCTACTGTATCACCCACGCCGTTCGAGGTTCCCATTCCGCGACCCGTGGAAGCACGCGAAGTGGAAGAAACCGTTCGCCTGCACCCGGTTGAAGGATGGGCATTGCAAACCGATGCCGATCGCCGCTGGGCATCCGAAACAAGCGGGGACGATGTCACGTTCCGTGCGACCAATCCGGCGCTGCCACCGATTCGCGTGACGCTCAAGCCAACCACACGGCCGGGCCAGCGGGATGGCTTTGGCTGGCTGAGCCCCTCACGCGAAGACAATGCCCCACCCGCTCCGCGCGGCATGCCCCCACTCGACGAAGCGCCGATTGTTGCCGCGCCGCCGATTGTGGCACTTCCGGAACCTGGGCCGCCCTGGGTCTGGCCACTTTCGACGGCGGTGGGGTGGCTGGCCGCGGTCGTCATTCTGGGATTGCTGCTGGTGCGTTTCCCCGAGAACACCCGCCCCGAACAACTTGGCATTGTTGTTGGCCTGTTGGGTGTGGCCTTCATGGGGTACTGGTGGATCGGGCTCATTGCGTGGGCGGCGGCTCGCCTGGTCGTGCTCGCGGCAGTCGCTCTCCCTCCGATTCCCACCACAACCACGCAATAACGGCAGTCGCTTCTTCTTGCTGTTCCTTTCGCGTTCCGGTGCGATCGAGTACAACGAATCAGGTTGTCTCGTTGTTACTCCGTCCGAAAGGAAGTCGCATGATCAGGCACTTTGGCCCGGCGCGATTCGTCTTCGCTGGTGTTTTGCTAGCTGCGGGTCTCACGGTTCCGGCTCACCTTCAAGCCGCCGAGAAGCGGCCGATGACAATCGCGGATCTCTTCGCGCTCAAACGGATCGCGGCTCCGCAGATCAGCCCCGACGGCAAGCAAGTGGTCTATCAGATCACCACCGTGAGCCTGGAAGAGAACAAATCCAGCACCGCCCTCTGGATCGCCGCGAGCGATGGTAAGACGCCCGCCAAGCAACTCACCGAGCCCAAAGGAAAGAAGGACTTGAGCCCGCGCTGGAGCCCGGACGGCAAGCAGATTCTGTTCGAATCGACACGATCGGGCTCCGGGCAACTGTGGGTTGTCCCCGCGACTGGTGGCGAGCCGGCGCAACTCACGCGCATTTCCACCGGAGTCAGCAACGGCACCTGGTCGCTCGATGGCAAGCTCGTGGCCTTTAGCTCGGCGGTGTATCCCGAGTTCAGTGAGAAGCCGTTCGCCGAGAGCGACAAGCTGAATCTGACCAAGGACGAGGAGATCGAGAAAAGCCCGGTGAAGGCGAAGACGTTCACGAAGCTCTTCTATCGCCATTGGGACAGTTACGTTGAAGACAAGCGACAACATCTGTTCGTGATTGCGGCCAACCCCACTGGTGAAGATGGCACCATCCCGCAACCACGCGATGTCACCCCGGGCGACCGCGACGCCTACCCCACCAGCACCACCTTCAGCAGCAGTAGCGATTTCACTTTCACCCCCGATAGCAAGCACCTCGTGTTTACCGCGGTGCCAGCCGAGAGCGAATCGTGGAGCACTAACTACGATCTGTGCCGGGTCAGCATCACGAACAACTCGACGAAATGGGAGACGCTTTCACAGGGGAACAAGGCCGCCGATAGTGGCCCGCAGTTCAGCCCGGACGGCAAGAAGTTTGCCTGGCGTGCCCAGAAGACCGCAGGCTATGAGGCCGACAAATGGGATATCCTCGTGGTCGATGTGAAGCCCGATGGCACGTTTGCGGGTAAACCGATCAACGCCACGGCGCAACGCGACCTCTCCGTGGGTGAGATCGTTTGGCGTGGTAACGATTCGCTCGCGTTCATCGCTGAGAGTGGTGGCCGCAACTTCATCTTTTATACCACACCCGCTGCCGACGGCGCGATCACCCAGGAACCGTTGGCCTTCGGCTCGGCAGGGAGCCTGAGTTATTCGACCGATGGCAAGCAGTTCGCCTTCACCCACGTCTCGTTGAGCGCGCCGGCCGACGTCTGGGCGGGTTCCACCGCAACGGGTAAGCTGATCGAGGCCAAGCTGAGCAACGCGAACGACACGTTGCTTGCGGAACTGGATCGGCCGCGGCCCGAGTCGGTCGAGGTTGCGGTTGAGGGCGACGTGAAGATGCAGATGTGGGTACTCAAGCCCCCCGGTTTCGACCCGAAGAAGAAGTGGCCGGTGGTGTACCTGATTCACGGCGGGCCACAGGGTGCCTGGGAAGATGCCTGGAGTTGGCGCTGGAACCCCACGCTCTGGGCGGCACAGGGGTACGTGATCGTGTTGCCAAACCCGCGTGGCAGCACCGGCTTCGGCCAGAAGTTCACCGACCAGATCACCGGCGATTGGGGTGGCAAGTGCTACCGCGACCTCGTGGCCGGCATCGAGTTCGTCGAAAAGTTGCCCTTCGTCGATGTGGACCGCATGGCGACGGCGGGCGCGAGTTTTGGCGGCTACATGCAGAACTGGTTCGCCGTCAACGATATCGCCAAGAAGTTCAAGTGCCAGATCAACCACTGCTCGGTGTGGAACTTCGAGAGCATGTGGGGAACCACCGATGAACTCTGGTTCGACGAATGGGAGCACGGCGGCTTACCCTGGGAGAAGCCCGGCAAGTATGCCGAGTTCTCACCGCACAAGCGCGCCGGCGAGCTTGGCAAGTACAAGGTGCCCATGCTGATCATCCACAACGATCTCGATTTCCGCTGTCCGATTGGGCAGGGACAGGAACTGTTCAGCGCTCTGCAACGGCAGGGTGTGCCGAGCCGGTTCGTGAATTTCCCGGATGAAGGGCACTGGGTGCTGAAACCCCGCAACAGCGAACGCTGGCACCAGGAAGTGTTCGGGTGGCTCAAGAAGTACGCACCCCCCGGCGGCCGGTGAGTGCGGCAGAAGAACATCCGCTCGATCGGGACGTTTCGTAACGCTTCGAAACGTGCGTGACTGATTGTATCGGTCAATCAAGCCCCGGTTTGCCGGGGCTTCTCGCATCAATTAAGCGCGACGAGTTTGCGGCCGGCTTGCCAGTGCCGATCGATCGGCTTCTCACGCACGACCTCGTTGTACAGCGTGTCGCGTTCCACCGGCACGCGGCCCGCCTCTTCAATCAGTCGTCGTAGGTCGGCGACCGTCAACTCCTGCGGCGAATCGCTGCCCGCGGCGTGATAGATCTTCTCGTGAACGACCGTGCCATCAACGTCGTCGGCACCCCAACTCTGGGCGATCTGCGCGATCTTGATGGTGAGCATCTGCCAGTACGCCTTGATGTGCGGGAAGTTGTCCAGCATCAGGCGGGCAATGGCCATCATCTTGAGATCGGTGAGCCCCGAAGGCTTCAGAATGTTCTCGCCAAGCGTATTGTTCTCGGGGTGGAACGCCAGCGGAATGAACGTCTGGAAGCCGCCGGTTTCGTCCTGCAGTTGCCGCAAGCGGATCATGTGGTCGATACGGTGCTCTGGCTTTTCGATGTGACCATACAGCATCGTGGCGTTCGACTTACCACCCAGTTCGTGCCATTCGCGGTGCACGCGCAGCCACTGGTCGGCATCGGCCTTGTAATCGCAAATCTGGCTGCGCACCTCGGGGTGGAAGATCTCGGCACCGCCCCCTGGCAGCGAGCCAAGCCCGGCTTCCCTCATCTCGGCGAGGAGTTCCTTGGTCGATCGTTTGGTGAGTTGCTCGAACCAGTCCCATTCCACGGCTGTCCACGCCTTCAGGTGCAACTCGGGGAACTCGCGGTGAATGTTGGCGATGATGTCCAGATACCACTGGTACGGTAACTGGTGGTGCAACCCGCCGACGATGTGCAACTCGGTGCAGCCCCGCGCGGTCGCCTCGCGAGCCCGATCGAGGATCTGTTCATCGGTCATCACATACGCGGTTGGCCCCTTCAAGTCGGAGCGGAAGGAGCAGAACGCACAGCGATACACGCACACATTCGTCGGGTTCAGGTGCGTGTTCACGTTGTAGTAAGTGAAGTTGCCGTTCTTGCGCTCGCGCACCGTATTGGCTAACTCGCCCAGCGTGAAGAGATCCACGGAGTGTTCGAGCGCCAGGCCGTCCTCAAAACTGAGGCGGGTTCCTGCGAGCACTTTCTCGCGAATCGCTTCAAGACGTGTATCGGTTGGCATCGGTTCATCCTCGGTGCGGCTGTTTTAGCCTCCGGGAGTTGAACCGCAAGCCACGCAGCCGAGATAACTCACGCTAGAATCGCATCTTCAGCAT
>JBGTAO010000126.1:0-6144 GCA_041749835.1 Gemmata sp.
TTGCACGTGTTGAGTGGCGAGGTCCACGATAATGTTCGCGTGGGTCAAGACGGTCGCGGCCCGGCGGTCGGGGCGGCGAATCAGCGCCCGAACGCGCGCCAACAGGTCCTCGAACGCGAACGGCTTACAGAGGTAGTCGTCGGCCCCGCCGTCGAGTCCACGAACCCGATCCGGGATCGCATCTCGCGCGGTCAGGAACAGGACCGGTGTGGTGCCACCGGCCTGACGATACCGTTGGAGCAGGGTCAAGCCATCGACACCGGGAAGCCACCAGTCGAGCAGGACCATGTCCCACACTTCCGTCGAGATCCGGTGCCAACCATCGTTCCCGTCCGCCGACCGCTCGACGGTGAAACCCTCCTCACGCAACCCCCGCACCAGGAAGTCGGCGATCTCGTCTTCGTCCTCCACGACCAACACCCGGATGCCCATACCATTCCTCCCTAACGCTTACGTCCTAGCTACTTGTCGGCCGGCTTCTTCTCCTGGGTCTCCGTAAGTTTGCGTTCGGCAGGCGCGGCCTTGCTGCTCAGTAACTCGGCCTTCGTCTCCAACAACACTCGTGGGCATCCATCGCTTCGGTTTCGTAACTCGGTCTGGGGTTGGAGAAGACCAGTCCGAGATGTGCCGCGGATGCACGGATCAACCCGACCGCCATCGTCCGTGATTTCGAGAGTACCAAGTCATGCTGAACTCACGATGAGGTGAAGATAAGGACTTCTTTATTTTCCGCTGTACGCTGGCCACGTAGCACACTTGGAGAGCCGAAGGAGTAACGCCGTCACACTGATGACCGTTCACGCCGAACTGACCACCCAGCAGGCCGTCGACCTGCTCAACGTCTCCCGCCCATACGTGATCGATTTGCTTGAGAAGGGGGCCATCCCCCACCGCAAAGTCGGCAAGCATCGCCGGGTCCTGTTCCACGACCTCATGGCCTATATGCGCAAGGAGGACGAGGCGCGACTGAAGGCCCTTGACGAACTGACCGCCCTCGACCAGGAACTCAGGCTTGGGTACTGAGCAGTGGCGCAGTTCACCGCCGTTTACTGATGATTATCATTCAGACGGAAGGCCAGCCGTCTTGCATGTCTGCAAGCAAGTCGGCATGCATGCAAGACTTCAAGCGGACTAGATCAGAACCCCCGCCGGCTCACTCTGGCTCAAGGGTGGCGCGGGAAACCCCTTCCACCGACGCCTTACGTCCGCCTCCTGGGGGCCGGGCTGCATTCTACGCGCTGACGCGCTTGCGGCCCTTGAACCCCTATGCGGCGACCGACAGCGACGGGAAGGAAAGGCAGGTGAGGGATTCAATTGGGCGAGCGAACATGGACCGCAAACGGCAAGGGCACAATGGCCTCGGCCGCTACGGCTGGAACAGGGACACACCAACCACCTTCGCTGCGGCGAGTAGTCAGTATCGGTGGCCGTCGTGTGCCAGTTCGCGGAACGATCCGCCGAGCTTCCGCTTCACCCGGTCCCGGTAAGCGAGCATATCGCGGCCAATCTCCGCCGGTGACTTCGTGGCCGCCTCGGGCGGTATCAGCAAGGCGACCGGCTTGCCCTAATTGGTGATGAGAATCCGCTCCCCGGCGGCCACCCGCTCCAGGAGCCGCGCGAGATTGGTCTACGCCTCGATACTGCCGACACGGGTCATTATCTCCTCCAAATAGTCTTTCAAACCAGTTTATTACTATTCGATTGTAACTCATACTGCTCGCCGTCAGCACGATGACAGCCGGACGGGTCAACGCTTGCTGAGCCATGGAACTTCAGTTCGTCAATGCCCTTTGCCCTTGCGGTCCGGCACATAGCCTTCCTCACGCACCCATTCCGGGAACAGTGACCGCTTCGCCTCCTCCTCGACCGCCTGACGCTGGGCGGCATTCGGCTTCTCCCGCGCCGCAGCGAGCTGTTCCGCCGAACGCGGTCGATAGTCCGGCTCGAACCCGGACCAGTGAAGTTGATAACGGTGCGGGTGAACCATCAGACTTTTCACCTCGATCAACCGGTCTGGATCCGGCTCCGTGAGCATGCTCCCAAACGCCTCACGGTAGCCCGCCACTTCCCGAACATCGCTGTCCTCTACCACGAAGTGCCGAGCATCGCCGTCCTGGTTCTTCGCCGTGAAGACGGTCATCGCGGGCCGCGGCCGCCCGCCGGTGAAGCGAGCACGCTATGCCTCGGCATGCGTCACCAGCGAATGCTTACCCGTCGGTTCCCACCCCTCACCGAACAACCTGATGGCGTCGGCCAGCACCTCCTCGTACTCACGCCGGAACCGATCCGCAATCCCGGCGCGGAGGGCGGCATTCCTGTTGTCTTGTTCCGTGGATTCGGTCACAGTTTGACACGTCGCTTGTGTTCCCAAGCGGTACCATGATCGGCGTGCCGGCGCAACGCGGCCGCGCGTCAGCCGGGAGTTTCGGTTCTCATCGGTCCGCGATTCCGTTTGCGTTTCAAGTGGCAGAGAATTGGCCTTGAAGTGGCAGAGCGCGTGCTAAAATTGGGTAGTCGAATGCCTGCTGGTGATGGAAAAAGCCTTGTTTACGTGGATAATGGCTTCAGGCCTCTGTGACTGAAAATTGCTAGCTCCCCGGTTCAATCCCAGGACTGCCCACTGCAAGCAACCTCCGGTTTACCCGTGTGTTTCACGGGAGATTACTGGAGGTTCTTTCGTTTCACACTCGCGGTTGGTAAGCTGTCTTTTTCTGAGTTGGTTGATACTCAGTTGAAGGCTGAGCGGTCACCGGTGTTCGACGACTATTAATTCGACACACTTCGCACTTTTCCAGCGAATAAACAACCTGGGAGCATGATGCCAGACTCCAAAGAACCGTTCTCCGTCACCCTGCCACGTGATCTGACCGCGGGATTAGTTGTATTCCTGGTGGCGCTTCCGCTCTGCTTAGGAGTTGCACTTGCCTCCAATGCGCCCCTTTTCGCGGGGATCGTGTCGGGAGTCGTGGGTGGCATCCTGGTTGGTCTGCTCAGCGGTTCCCATACTAGTGTGAGCGGACCAGCGGCGGGGCTCACGGCTGTGGTCGCTGCACTGGTCGTTTCACTCGGATCATTTCAGACGTTCCTCCTGGCGGTGGTTCTCGCGGGTTGCATTCAAATTATCCTTGGGCTGGTCCGTGCCGGGTTCATTGCGGCCTTCTTCCCCACGAGTGTGATCAAAGGATTACTGGCCGCCATTGGCGTGATCTTGATTCTGAAACAAATCCCGCACCTCGTCGGCCACGACCCTGATCCCGATGGTGAGATGGCCTTCATGCAGCCCGATCAGGAGAACACCTTTTCGGAGCTGTTTCAGACTGTGGGCGACACCCACCCGGGGGCAGCCCTCATTGGCTTCATTTCCATCGCGGTGCTGTACATCTGGGACCGTTCGAAGAAGCTCAAGAAGTCGCCAATACCAGCACCATTAATCGTGGTCTTAATCGGCGTGGGGTTGAGTCTACTCTTGCGCGAAGTCGGTGGGTGGTGGGTGATCGAATCGAGTCACCTGGTACAAGTCCCCGTGCCGGAGAACTTCGCCGGGATCGTGAACTTTATCGTCATGCCAGACTTCACGCAGTTATCAAATTCTGCGGTCTACATGGCTGCGCTCACACTGGCTGCGGTGGCATCGCTCGAAACGCTTCTGAACCTGGAAGCGGTCGACAAACTCGATCCCAAGCAACGAACTTCGCCACCCAGTCGAGAACTGCTCGCCCAGGGCATTGGTAATGTTGCGTCCGGTATGCTCGGGGGGCTACCAGTTACGTCGGTCGTTATCCGGAGTTCCGTGAACATCAATTCGGGCGGGCGCACCAAGCTGTCTGCAATCATCCACGGCATACTGTTACTCGTTAGTGTGGTATTCGCCGCCGCCTGGCTCAACCTCATTCCGCTGTCATGCCTGGCAGCAATCCTCATCATGACCGGATTGAAACTGGCCAATCCCGCGCTGGTGCGACGGATGTGGTCAGAAGGTTGGCCCCAATTCATTCCGTTCATTATTACTGTCGTGGCAATTGTGTTGACCGACCTCTTGGTGGGAGTGTTGATCGGATTGGGGGTCAGCATCGTCTTTATTCTGAGGAGTAGTGTGCAGCGGTCCTTGAGGGTTATCGTCGAGAAACACCTGGGTGGGGATGTTGTTCATATTGAGCTCCCGACACAGGTCAGCTTTCTGAATCGTGCAGCCCTGGCGCTGGCTCTGGATGCCGTACCGCGTGGTGGCCACGTACTCCTGGACGCCACGAATACCGACTACGTTGATCCCGATATCCTGGCACTGATCAGGGATTTCATTGAGAACACGGGGCCAACTCGGCGTGTCGAAGTGAGCCTCCGTGGATTCCGTGGCGCGTACCAACTTCAAGATCAGACACAATACGTGGACTATTCCACCCGTGATCTACAAGATGCCGCGACCCCCGCAAACATCCTCCAGATCCTCAAAGAAGGAAATGAACGCTTCCGAACCGGCCAACAACTCACCCGCGACTTGGGGCGGCAAGTTCGAGCCACTGCACATGGGCAGCACCCCCTCGCAGTCGTGCTCAGTTGCATCGATTCACGCACACCAGCCGAACTGATCTTCGACCTGGGTGTGGGTGATATCTTCAGCATCCGGATTGCGGGAAATGTGACGAGCCGCAAGATTCTCGGCAGCTTGGAATACGGGTGTGCAATCGCCGGGGCCAAGTTGATACTGGTTGTTGGACATACACGTTGTGGTGCCGTGACGGCAGCGGTCGATCTGATCTGCTCCGGACAAACTGCACTCGAAGCGACTCACTGCCAACACCTCGACCACATTGTTCGAGATGTCCAGGATTCAATGGACCCCAGCACGTGTCGCGATGTCAACTGGCCGACTCCGGAAGCCAAGAATCAGTTTGTTGATTCCGTTGCCCGCGAGAACGTGGTACATGTTGTCCATTCGATTATTGAGCGAAGTGACGCCTTACGCGGTCTGGTGCAACAAGGGCGGATTGCCATCGTTGGTGCCATGTACGACGTGACCACGGGCCAGATCACTTTGCTGCATGAGGAGTGACACCTCACTGTCAATCTGGATCAAACTTTGTGTGAACTTTGTGCCACAACGACACGGAATTGGTAAGGCGACATCGCACCACCGATCACAAGCACATTGTCGCCCTTCAGGAGTCGAGCATAATCGATTGCAGCTCGACCACCGATCGGCTCATCATTCACACGACAACCCAAGTGGCTGCCGCGGTCGCGGACAATGGGGCCATAGTGCCCGACATCGATCTCACAATGATTGCGTGAGATACTGAATGGTTTTTCATCCATGAGCCACAGGTCGTTGAGATCGAGCGCCTCGCGTTCGTGTGCTCCGGTCACGCGGCCGATCCGTAATGGAAACCGCGTAACCCGTAACCCCAAATCAGGCAGTGTCTCAGCGGCTCTGCGGGTGAGCGGGTGAATCTCCACCACCCAATCTGTTGCGCGTCCTGCACCGGGAGCAAAATCCACGGCTCCAGAAGCCACAGATGCTTCTACCGGTTGACGACTAACAGCTTGAGGGGTAGGGGCTTGGGCATCGCGCTGTGCTGTTAGCGTCCGTAGCCGTTCAAACAGCGACCGCAGGTATTGCCGAGCCCGCCCCGGATCATGACTGAGATGATGTTCAAACTCCTCGCGGGTCATTGGTAAAACCCGGCTAGCTTTCACAGCCCGAGCCGTCAGTGACCGTGGTCGTTCTTCAATCAATGCCATTTCACCAAATACTTCACCCGCTCCGATCAATGCGATCCGTTGTTCAGTTTGATCTGCTGTTCCCAAGATTTCCACCAGGCCATCGCTTAAGAGGTATGCCTGATCCGCAGGGTCGCCCGGGCGGAAGAAGATATGGCCTGCCGGGACTGTTTGTTCGGTCATCATTCCAACTCCGGCGGCAACTGTGTGCTTGGTCGATTCAGGTTACGATCGTCCATCAGGCAGTATTCCTACGATGGTTGCCGATCCAACAAATAGAATTCCACGGTTTACCCGAGAAAGTGTATTTACGTCGCTGTGAATAGCTAGCGAAGAGGTCTGGATGCTCCGAACTCCACAAGATTGGATCACCACGAACACGTCGACATTTGACTTGAACCGCTCGCTGCAGCAATGTGGGAATCC
>JBGTAO010000127.1:0-3958 GCA_041749835.1 Gemmata sp.
TGCGAAACGCGACCTTGACGATCTTGCGGAACAGCGGCGAGACCAACATCGCTGCGGCGTTCCGCCGACTCGCTGCCGTACCACAAGAAGCGGTCAAACTCGTAACCCGTGTCGTCCTTCAGCTACTTTGAAAGACCCTGCTGTCGTAAGGCCAGCGCTTGCCACGGCTCAGCCCCCAACCATGATCGCCGTAGAAGATCACGAGTGTGTTGTCGCTCAGCTTCTGATCGTCGAGCACTTTCAGCACATCGCCCACGATGTAATCCATCGCGGTCACGGTATCGTGGTAAGTGGCCACGCAGTCGCGCACCGGAACGGTGTCCGGGTAGTACGGTGGAAGCTGCACCTTCGCGGGGTTGTGCCGTTGGTTGGGCTTCAGGCGTGCGGTGTTCTTGGCGTGTTGGAACTTCGTCGCTCGGGCCTGGCTTTCGTGCGAAACAGTGATGTTGTAGACAGCGAAGAACGGTGGCTTGAGCACCTCGGGCTTCTGCGTCCAGTCAATCGTCACATCGGCCCAACCCGGGGGTGGATCGAAGTTGAAATCGATCTTGCCGATGCCCGCCGGTGCCGCGGTGGGCCAGCAGATCGTGTAGCCCGCGCGCTTGAGGGAATCCGTGAACAGGGGCGGCGCGGTCGTGAGCTTCGACCGCATGTGATGGCTCCCCAGCGTCGTTGGGTACTGCCCGGTGATGATGCCGCTGCGAGCCGGTGCGCAAACGGGCGCATGTGAGAACGCCCGGGTGAAGCGGGTTCCCTGTGCGGCCAATCGATCGAGGTTCGGCGTGATGGCATCCGGATCACCATAGCAACCGAGATTCGGAGAGATGTCTTCAGCAGTGATGAACACGATATTCGGCTTCTCGGCCGCCGCTTTTCGAGCGGAAGCACTCATGAGAACACCACACGCCACCAACCCAAGTATGAACTGCTTCATCATGCCCCCTCACCACAACGGTTGAACGTGATCCCAGACGTATTGTGGCAAACACGCCACAAGATTCCCATCCCCGTTTGGCTTTCCCGGAATACATTAGCGTAGCGGTCATGTTCAACCCCGCTAGTCATCCCTCAGCGAGTCACATCCATGCGTACACTGTTCACCGCAATCCTGGTCGCCGGGTTCGGAGTCACGGCCTTGGGCCAAGAGCCCAAGCCCACTGACAGCAAGCTGAAAGTCGGCGATCCCGCGCCGGCACTGAAGGCCACGAAGTGGCTGCAAGGAGCCGAGGTCAAGGAGTTCGCCAAGGATCAGGTGTATGTTGTCGAGTTCTGGGCCACCTGGTGTGGGCCGTGCATCGTCATGATGCCGCACATGGGTGAACTGCAGAAGCAGTACGAAGGCAAGGCCACGTTCGTGGGCTTCTCCGCGAAAGACCCGAACAACACCCAGGAGAAGGTGACGGCGATGGTCGAGAAGCGTGGCCCGAAACTCGGGTACACCTTCGCCTACGCCGACGACCGCACCACCTACGAGGCCTGGATGAAGGCTGCCGGGCAGAATGGCATCCCGTGCTGCTTCGTGGTTGGCAAAGACGGCAAGATCGCGTACATCGGCCACCCGATGTACCTCGATATCATCCTGCCCAAGGTCGTCTCGGGAACCTGGAAGACCGACGACGTGGCCGAACTGGCAAAGGTCGAAAAGGATGTGAACGCCGTCTTCGGTTCACTGAACAACCCCGATACGGATGCCGGAATCAAGGCGATCACCGAGTTCGAGAGCAAGCACCCGCAACTCGCTCAGATCCCTTACTTCATCGGGCCGAAGATCAACCTGTTCGTGAAGGCCAAGAAGTTCGATGAAGCCAAGATGATGGCCGAGGAAGTGCTCGCCAAGGCCGCCAAGCAGGAAGACCCCACCGCGATTCGCACCGTGGCCAGCGTGCTGAGTTCACCCGACGCCAAGGGCAACAAAGACCTCGCAGCACTGGCACTCAAGGCCGCCGATGCGGGTTTGAAGGTGGCCGGTGAGAACGATCTGTTCGCACTGGTGACCGCTGCCAACGTCTACTACGCTGCGGGTGAGAAGGCCAAGGCTCAGGAACTTGGCAAGAAGGCACTCGCCGCGGCCGATAAGGAATCGCCGGCGATGAAGCGCCAGGTCGAAGCGCTGATCAAGAAGTTCGACGAGTAACTTGATGCTCTCGTTCACGACTGGGGGCGGTGGTCGCAATCTGCCTTCGCCCCCGGTTCATTTCCCACGATCCTCGGCCCGCCACGCCGCGACGGTCAAACCCATCAGCAGCAGGCACGCCAGCCACTGGATCGTGCTGGTCCACAAATAGAGACGATGCACCGGGTAGAACGGGGGCCGAATCACCACGCGGGTCCGTTCCGGGTCCATGAACGCTTCGAGAAGTTGGTGGAAGTAGAGAAGCAACGCCTGGCAAATGATGGCGATGCCCCAGCACCAGTAGCGGGCCGCAGTCCGCCCGCGCCGTGGATCGCGTGACAGGCCCAGTTCTAGCCCCAGCGCGGCCAGTGTGATCACGCCGAACAGATTCAGCAGATCGGTGACACGCGCAGTGATCATGCCCTGAGTGGCTGCCGAATCCAATACGCCGGTACCGATCGGCACGACCACGGCCGTGTAAAAGAGAAAGCCGCCCTGCCAGAGCAGTAGAAACTGGAAGACAACAATCCGGCGAAGCACGATCATTGCGCCCTTCCCGGCAGTGCGGGAGCGGGCGGTGGTTTGCGTCGCCATTTCACCATCAGCGGAAGCACGAAGAGGTACATCCCGGTGAACCATAAGCCCAACACAATTAGAGCCACTGGCAGAAAGACATAGAGCTTCACGGGATCGCCGAACCAACTGCCATCGTGAAGACTCTCGATAAAGTCGGAGCGCCGATACTCGACCTGCAACACCTCACTGGTCTGGGTATCGATCTGGACTTCATAGCGGCTCTTGCATTGCACTTTCACGATGCCATCGCGTGGCCGCAGATCCAGGCGTTCGATGTCGCCCCACGCCGACACTTCCGCCTCGGGCACACCCTTCGTGGCAACCAGAATGGCATCAAGGGAAATGCTGGGGGTCTTCCCCTTCCCCTTTATGGTACCTGGTTGCACCCAGGGCACTTGCTTCTTGACCTGAAGCAGGGTCCCCGTGACCAACACCAGCAAGAACGGCGCAGCGATGATCACCGCGCCCCAGCGGTGCGACTTGCGGAAGAACGTGCGGGGATTGAATGGCATGGCAAACTCGATACACGCTGAATGCGGACTCAAGCAACTCCTAGCAGTCTAGTGATCGACTCGCCGTGCGCGACAGTGAGGAAATGATGAGATCCGCGCACTTGGAAGGCGCGATCTGGTGGAACCGGCATGGTAAGACCGATCCGGACTCCCGGCGAGCGATCGGGCGACAAAGCGTCTGCGATCAGAAGACGCCACTGGAGCCGGTCCGCGGTGCCGGTGGCACGTGGAAGTCTTCCGGGGTCAGCAGGTCCGAGGTCTCGATGGCCGAATCGGTGGGTGGCGTATCTCGCGGTTGCGTCGGTGCGAATCCGGGGCGGGTGGCGCGGTCTCCGAGTCCTGGCATTCCCGGGCGGCTACCGGCCTTTTGTGTCGCACGCAAACTCGGAGTTGTCGCCCGGAGAACATCGGGGTCGGCACCATTGGCCCAGAGAACGACGCGGCGGGCCAGATCTGCGGCGGCCTTGCTATTCGGCGCGGGCAGATCGCTAGTCGGCAATCCGAGGTCGAGTCCCAATACGTTTTGCAGCACACCCGCGACCTGAACCGCCATCTCGCGATTCGGTTGCCGCGCCAGCCCTCGCAGGACATCGATGCCGTCGGGGTCGTGCGGGTTAATCCGTAGCATCAACTCGGCGGCGAACAACCGAATGGGGCCGGGTTGATCGAGGTTCGTGAGTCGGTCGAGCAGGTCGGGCGTCAGCAGATGATGATCGCGGAGCAGCGACGCAATCTCGACGCGCAGCGCCGGTGGCGT
>JBGTAO010000128.1:0-5585 GCA_041749835.1 Gemmata sp.
CTTGCGCACCGATCACGAACCGATGCCGATGCATGTCCGATAGTGCCGCTGGATCGTTGGCTCAATGAACTTACCGATCCGGTGCTTGGGAGCGAGTTGGAGGCGTTCGCCCGCCGGGTGTTGCCCGTGCTCTGGCAACCGCTCCAATTTCAACAACAGGCTGGCTTGATTCGCCACTCATTGTCCCACCTCGCTCATGGCCTCGATCCCCTTCCCAACCGATTGGAACGCTGTGTCGAACCTGAGGGTACGTACCACATTGCAGGAATCGGGGTCGGCTTTTGGGCGGCAATTGTGCATGCTCTGCAACCCGAATCCGTTCCCCACTGGACTCCGGCACTGGAATGCGGGCTGCGACGGTTCGGGTACCATGTGCCCCAACAGGGGCCTTGCTCCACGCGATTCTCAGCAGTGCATGAAGCGTTTCAACAACTCGTGCAACTCACCCCGGAGCTGTCCCACGCCGAGATAACAGACTTGATACAGCATGTCGCGCGGATGCAGGATCGGGAGTTGTTTACTCAGCCCACATCGTCCTTCGGGCAGTATTGGTCAGCTACTTCAAGTGAGATTCGTCACGCCCTGCGTCAAATTCGATCGCAGACGCCGTTGCGCTCCCGCATCCGATCAGCCACATCCGAGGAATTGCAGGCAATCGGAAGTTTCCGCGATGTAGCGATCAGCGATGAAGCGGCTGCAGAAGCGTTTCACTTTGTCTTTCGGACTGTTGCCTGGGAACCCGCAATCCCCCGGCTCAACGATGCTTACAGTAGCCAATTGCCACTTCCAGTGCGTGGCCGGATATTGCGAGAGATCGCGACCATACTTCATGATCAGTTTCGAGTCCATTCGCTCGAACTCGGTGAATTGATTGCGACTCTCAAGGGTGAATTCGATGAGCGGCCCAACCGGGTGCTGAGCGGTTTTTGCTCGGACACGTTTGCCTTCTTGCATGAGTTGGCCGACACGAACACTCGGTCCTGGATGTCCACCCAACGCGAGCGCTATCGCTATTCTTTGCGCGAGCCGCTTGTGGAATTGTGTCGCGATCTCACCCGGCGCTATGTGGAGCCCATTTTGAATAAGGAGCTGGGCTGGGAGTTGGAAACGTCCGCCCGGAGTGGCCGAGCCCTTACCACAATCTGCAAGAACGACTACGGCCGGAGCACACCTTACGAACCCGTCCAGTGGATTACCTTCTATCGCAAACAACAAGCTAGCAAACGAGCGGATGCCCAACTCTTCGTTCGGATCGCCGCAGATGGGGTTCGATACGGTTTTCACCTGGGTCGCGGGGCACGCGATGCCGGTGTTCAGTTCCGGAAAGCGATTCAAGCGTCTGGTGAAGCGGTATTCCGTGCCCTGCACTGTGGCGACGTGATTGCACAGATGGAGTTTTGGTCGGGAGAGGATCTTCAAACGCAACACGTGGTTGGCAATGCAGCCGAACTGCGAGCCTGGGCCACCCAAAAGTACGTGGGTGTTGGCATTCACCATCAACCCGATTCTCAACTCCTTCGCGGTGATACTTTACCCGGTGAGGTGCTGCTGGCATTCGATCGATTGCTACCGTTATTCGCTTGTGCAATCGAATCCGATCCCTTGCCATTTCTCCAGCGGCGCGGTGGAGATTTGCCAACGGCATCGATCTATGATACCCATCGTTTTCTTGAAGAAACGTTTCAGTCGTCAGTCTGGCTGGACCGCGTGCTGGCGCTTTTGCGACTGAAGAAGCAGGTCATTTTTCAAGGTGTACCTGGCACGGGGAAAACGCATGTCGCCCGTTCGCTGGCGCGCTTGCTGACCCACGATTGTGATGGATGCGTGCGACTGGTGCAATTTCATCCGTCCTACAGCTACGAGGAGTTTGTGGAAGGCGTACGCTTCCGGAGTGTTGACCGTGGTGAGCAAAGTGAAATCCGCTACCCCGTTGAAGATGGTGTGCTCTGTGAGTTCGCGGCGCTGGCATCACAACGGCCGAGTGAACCCCATGTGCTCATTATCGACGAACTGAATCGTGGAAACCTTCCACGAATCTTCGGGGAGTTGTTGTTCCTGCTGGAGTATCGCGATCAAGCGGTGACATTGCCTTACTCCAAGCGCGAGTTCCGGCTGCCCGAGAATCTCTTCATTCTTGCAACCCTGAACGCACGTGATCGCTCGGCAACCACGCTGGATCAGGCGTTACGTCGTCGCTTTTCGTTTGTCGAAATGCCAGCCGACGCGGCCGTGCTTGCCCGGTGGCTCGAACAACAGCCGACCGATGTGGAACATGATGAAACGTTTGGCCCGCGAGTGGTGTGGTACTTCGAGGAGTTGAACCGTCAACTGGCACGGTGCGTTGGAAATGACGTGCAGATCGGGCAGAGCTTTTTGATGGTCCCCGATCTCGATGCTCCTAAACTGGCGGCGATTTGGGATCACCACATCCGCCCGCTTCTCATGGATCATCTGGGCGGTCACGAAGCCCGCGTGGCCGATTTCAGCCCCGAACGGTTACTACGCTACCGAAAGCGGCCGCGACCGGTTTGAGAGCTCGCTCTCATGAATGGAAACCTCAGCCCTTGGGTGGCAGAGTGGAGAATTGAGTTGACCATGAATGGCACCACACTGCGGCTGATCGAGCGTCGGCCGCGTGTTGTCAAACTTCATCTGGATGATGTCGATTACCTCCTGAATCACTGTGCTCACCTTTTCGAATTACTCCCAACTGGTCGGCGTCATCACTACCGCATCACATCACGTGGGGTTGTTGGTTGGCTAGCAATTCCCACGGGGTTGGTTGAGATCGCGCCGAGAATACCGTGGCCGAATCTCTCGCTTCTGATGGGGCTTTCGAGCGAGCCATCGGGAGAGACACAGGCACGGGATGTGCCGGTTTCCCTGGCTAACCTTCTGGGCCGTGAGTTCTTGGAGACTTTGAAGCCCGTGTTGCGGACAGGATTCGACCTCGGATACCACGAAAACGAAAACGTGAGCCAATATCTCCGCGGTAAGCTCCGTGTGGTCGATCAACTCCGAAAGTCGTCAGCCCAACTGTTCCCCACGTGGTTCCACATCGTCGAAACCGGGTTCAGTGAAGACACACCCAGGAATCGGATACTCAGGCACGTTACGGACTGGCTCTTGCAGCAGGCCGGTATCACTCCGGAACTGCGTCATGAACTGAAGCAGATCGATCGGACGTTGGCGAATGTGACACTCCAGCACCCAACGGGTGCCGACTTTGCGAATGCCGAATCGGAGCCACTGCCCTCTTCATACCGTGCCGTGTTGAATGTGGCACGCTTGATCTGGGAGGGGTGCAACCACCCAGGCTTCGTGCGTTCCGGCCGAACCAGTTACTTGATCGATCTTCCGCGTCTCTTCGAACGCTTCCTTCAACGAGAACTGCAGTCTGCGGTTTCAGCTACTCCCCGTTGGAGTGTGGTCGTGCATCCGCGGTATCTGGTGGGGCCGGTGGTGTTTCAGCCCGATATTCTCCTGCTTGATCGCGGTGAACCATTCGCAATTCTGGATGCCAAATGGAAAGGACTTGAAGTGAGCCCCAACCCCGCTGATCTGCACCAACTCTTGGCGTATGCACTGCTCTCGAAAGCAACCAGAGTCGCGCTGATTTATCCAGGAACGAGAACCGCCGTACGAGAGCTCGCACGCCTACCTGGGAACATTCAGGTGCTACATTGCCGGATTCAGGTGCGGGGATCGCGCCGAGAACTGGTACACTCTGTTGAAAGCTTACTGCTCTCTTTGCGCCGGCGAACACGGTGAAAGCAACAACTGTGGCAGTTAAGCAGGTTGTGCAATAGCAGTGTGAAGAGAATGTGAATCCCAGGGGGTTGACGCCATCCCAGGCCTTGCAGAAGGCGAAAACCAGCCACTATGATATTTGAAGTAGATGAACCTTTACGATCACCTGCGCCTCTTCTCCTTGCGAATCGACTTACCGCCGTTGGTTTGGTCGAAGCGTCCCATTAAACGAAAGGCCGCACCCATATGAATGTTGGTGCTCACTCGGCCCTGGACGCGAGCGTGCTGGTATTGAACAAGATGTTCGTGGCCGTGCACATTGTCTCAGTCCGCCGAGCGTTTTGCTTGCTTTGTAAAGACCTGGCCGAGGTTGTCAGTCAAGATGATGGCCAGTTCACAACGTACGATTTTGCATCGTGGTCTGAGTTGAGCGCGTATCGTGCCTCAAACTTCCGGAAGGAAGAAGACGATTGGGTACGAACGCCGACCTCGGAGCTACAGGCACCTCGCGTGATCCGGCTACTCGGGTACGATAAGCTGCCGAAGCAGACCGTGAAATTCAACCGGCGGAATATCTTCGCCCGCGATCACAACCAGTGCCAGTATTGCGGCAAGAAGTTTCCGACCAGTGAACTGAGCCTCGACCACGTCATTCCCCGGAGCCAGGGAGGTGGTACCACCTGGGATAATATCGTCTGTGCCTGTGTGGACTGTAATGTCCGAAAGGGCGGCCGAACACCACGGCAGGCCAACTTGACACTGATCCGCAAGCCTGAGAAACCGCGACGGAGCCCGCTCTTGAATCTCAAGCTCACGCAGAAAAAATACCAGTCGTGGCAATCGTTTATCGATAATGCGTACTGGAATGTTGAACTGAAGTAAGTTCGAGTCCCACAATTCGTGAGGGGTGGGGGCGAGTGCCCGCTTTGGCATAAGCCCCACACCCCTTACGTTTTTGAGTAAGCTAACTGAGATGCGAATCAGATTCGATCGAGCGAATCAATCCAGGCAATGTACTCGGCGAAGGTTGCCGCATCAAAGTATTCTTTGCCACTCTCTTTCATTTCCCGGTAGATCACGGGAAAGCGCTTCTCGAGCAGTAAGTCCTTACTTTGCAAGATTTCCCGGATCAGCGGGTCTTTATCTCCACCGGATATGAAGAACGAGAGCGGTTGGTTTGCAATGTTGTCCTTGGGGTTCGTCCCCAGGACAGAACCAACTGTTGCAACACCACGAAAAATGTCGCGGGCGTTGAAGCCAGCATAGAACGCCATCTGTCCGCCATTGCCCTTCCCGTGAGCCACGACCCGAGCCCGATCAATCGTGTATTGACCGAGCACCGACTTGACATCCTGCATGACGATCTCGGTTTCACTGGGAAGCCAGCCCTCTTTGTTACCCGACTTCGGACCGACCAAAATGAAGTTGTGATCTTCGCAGAAGTCGCGGAACGTCCGGGCGATCTTCTCTCCGTCCTTGCCACCATCGCCAGCATCGTGGAACCACACGATCAACCCATATGATTTGTTGGCATCGTAGTTGTCTGGAACGAAGACCCAATAATCACGGCCCAAAGCGGCGTTGGTGCGGTTCAAAAAGCCGGTCTCAACTTTGGGTTGTTCTTTCTTGGGCTCGTCTTTTTTCGGCTCATCCTTTTTTGGTTCATCTTTCTTGGGGTCTTGCTTCACGTCCTGACCGCACTCGGCAGCGAAGCCCTCGTCGTCGGCGCTCGATTCGGGTGGAAGGAATGGGTCTTTCGGATCTTTCGGCTTGGGTTTGGGTTGACCTTCGAGGGCTTTCCCCGCAGACGATGGAAGCGGCAACGTGACCGGCAA
>JBGTAO010000129.1:0-8105 GCA_041749835.1 Gemmata sp.
AGCAATTGAACTGGTCGCTCTGGTTGCTCCCGGTGTTGTCGCTAGTGTTGTTCCTGGGCGCTGGCTGGGTTTCGGTCCGCACCCGGGGTTCGATCACCAACCCCAAGCGGAAGGTCGTCGCGCTACCTCCTGGCATTCCCAGCGGCGTGACTTACGCAAGCTAACGATTCCCACACGTACTTCGTCCCGAGTCAAGGATCTGTACCATGCCCATTCCCGATAGCGAAGTGAAGTGGGTCGATGAGCCCAAACTCGGGTTCTGGGATCAACTCTACATTCCCGCCATGATCGACGGCCTGAAGACGACCGTTGGCCATATCTTCAATCCGCAGGTTGCAACCGAGCAGTACCCGGAGCAAGAGCCCACGCTGCCGCCGAATTATCGCGGCGTTCACCGGCTGAATCGGGACATCGAAGGCCGCGTGAAGTGCGTGGCTTGCTACATGTGTGCCACGGCGTGCCCGGCCCATTGCATCGATATCGTGGCGGCACCAGCACCGACCGAGTGGCAACAGGATGGGCGCGAGAAGTACCCGGAAACCTTTGTGATCGACGAACTGCGCTGCATCTATTGCGGCATGTGCGAGGAAGCCTGCCCGGTCGACGCCATCGAACTTACTTCGCTGTACGACCTGACCGGGCTCAGCCGCGAGCAAATGGTGTTCGACAAGGAAAAGCTACTGAGCGTGTTCGATCAGACCACTGCCGCCGGTACCGATCCCGTGCGAACTCAGCGGGGTCAACTGGGACCGGCATCCGAAGCGCCCCGAGGCTCCTGAACCGGTGGCGGTTGCGGCGTGAGTGGTTTGAGCCCACACCCGCAATTCGGGCAACCCGGAATTCGGGGCTGCCACAACGGTGCCACGACATATACCATCACCGATTCGCTTGTGACAAACTGCACGAGCCCCGCATGGACTTATCCACTTTCTCGCCGATCCAGCTTGTTGGTGGGCAGATCGCGATCATCGCGCTGCTCGCCATCATCGGATTCCTATTGCTGTTGCCCCGGCCACAGGCTCGCTGGGTCACCCTGGGAACAGCTTCGCTGATCGCGGCTGTCTCAGGCTTGGGAGCCTGGCTGTACACCACTTTTGGCAAGCCGATGCCCGACCTGATCGGCACGGTATTGTTTGGGTTCTTCTCGGTGGGTGCGCTGGGGTTTGGTTCTGTGCTTGTTACGCAACGCAACCCGGCTCGCGGTGCGATTGCCTTCGCCTTCGTCATTCTCAGCACTTGCGGATTGTTCCTCCTTCTCGCCGCGCCTTTCCTGATGGCCGCCACGGTGATCATCTACGCCGGGGCGATCATTGTGACGTTCCTGTTCGTGCTGATGCTGTCGCAGAACGATGGCCCCTCCGACGAGAACGACCGCAGCCGTGAGCCCCGTTTGGGTGCGTTGGCCGGATTCGCTTTCACGGGACTCGTGTTGTTTTCGCTTTATCTGGGAAGCCCGATTCCCGCGTCCGCAGATACTTCCAAAGCCCCTGCGGCTTCCTTGCGAAAGCAACTATTGCCAGTGGTCGTGCTCAACACGGAAGAAAAGGCGTTGTTGCAAACCGCGCTGGTCAGTCTCGATTCGGCGGGCGAGCAACTCTCCGGGGATCTTACCAAGGACCGCGACTCCCGCATCGAGTACTTCACGCGGATCAAGAACACCCTCGCCGAGGTGGTGGGCGAACCGGTGCAATTCGAGCCCACATCGGCCAAAACCGCCGTCAGCCGATCGGGCTCCGTGCTGTCTCGGCTGGTTCGACTGCGCCAGGAGCTGAACGCGGACCTGGAGCTGTATCGCCAGGATCATCAGGCACGCGCGGTCGTGACTCAAGCGGTAAAACTCCAAGAGCTCAACGCAGCAACCTACCGGAAGCTCGAAACCAACCTCCTCGATGCCAACCCCAATAGTGACCTGGCGCGTGCAGAAGTGGCCGGGTTGCGGGAAGAGGTTCTGCTCTTGATGGGAATGGGCGAATTACCGGCAAGCAATGTCTCGAATCTGGGTTACCAACTCTACACCGAATATCTGCTCGCGGTCGAACTGGCAGGAGCACTGTTGCTGGTGGCGTCACTAGGTGCGGTGGCCATCGCCAGGCGGAAGGGAGTGCCCTCGTGATCAGTCTCTGGCACTATCTGGCTGTTGCAGCAGCACTCTTCGGCATCGGGCTGGTGGGGTTTCTGACCCGGCGCAACCTGATCACGATGTTCCTCTGTGCGGAGATGATGCTGCAAGCTGTCGCCATCAACTTTGCCGCATTCGCCCGGTTTCACGGCAACCTGCAAGGACAAGTTTTCGTGATGTTTCTGATTGCGGTGGCAGCATGTGAAGCCGGGCTGGCTCTGGCACTGTTCTTGATGCTCTACCGCCGTGGAAAGTCGCTCGACTCCTCCGACTGGCAAACGTTACGTGAGTTGGGCGTGCCTCCAGCAATCGATACGCAATCGTTCCCAGCCCCTGCGCCAGTAGAGCCCGACCCGGTACTATCGCCGGCCGGAGCCCGCCCCGCACTCAGCACGGAGGAGGCCGCCCGTGTCTGATCCGATCGGCCTGGCTCTTATCATCCTCGCAATGCCGCTCGTGGCCGCACTGATCGCGGTGCTGCTGTCGGGCACATCACTGCGAACGCTGGCCAACCTTCCCCTGATCGTGGCCTGTGGCGGCGGTGCGATCCTCGCATTCACATTGCTCGGCAAAGTCGCCGACGCCTCGACTGCCCAGTTCGTCTCCGACAATATCACCTGGTTTGCCGCCGGTCACTTGCGGGTGAGTTTCACCATCACGGTCGACCCGCTTTCGGCGTTCATGCTGGCGATGGTTACGTTCATTGCCATGTGGATTGCGATCTTCTCCAGCGGCTACATGCACGGCGACAAGGGCTACCCACGCTTCTTCATCCTGATGAGCCTGTTCGTGTTCAGCATGTGCGGCCTGGTGCTGGCCAATAACTTCTTGCTGCTCGTGGCATTCTGGGAAGGCGTCGGGCTCTGCAGTTACTTACTCGTTGGTTACTACTACTCGAAGCCCTCGGCAGCGGCAGCGGCGCGCAAAGCGTTCCTGATCACCCGGATCGGCGATACCGGGCTGATACTGGGTATCTTCTTGCTTTGGCGAATGGGCGGCTGGCACACCGACCTGACGGCACTGTTCGATCACATCGCGAAGAACCCGCCGGATCAGGGAATGCTGACCACGGCATGCTTGCTGTTGTTCTGCGGTGCGGTCGGTAAGAGTGCGCAGTTCCCGCTTTATGTGTGGTTGCCCGATGCGATGGAAGGCCCCACGCCGGTTTCCGCGCTGATCCACGCCGCCACGATGGTGACGGCTGGTGTGTATCTGATCGCACGCTGCGCCCCGTTGTTCGCACTCTGCCCTGATGCCCAGATCACGATTGCCTGGATCGGCGGAATCTCTGCAATACTCGCGGGCTTCCTGGCCATTGGTCAACACGACCTGAAGCGCGTGCTGGCGTACTCTACCGTTAGCCAACTCGGGTATATGTTCCTGGCACTGGGAACGCTCGGTGCCATTAACCCCGTGTTTGCTGTCACCGCGGCGATGTTCCACCTTCTCACGCACGCATTCTTCAAGGCACTGCTGTTCCTCTCCGCCGGGAGTGTGATGCATGCCATGGGTGGCGTGATTGATATGCGACGGTTCGGCGGGCTCCGCAAGCGAATGCCGATCACGCATATTACCTTCCTGTGCGGCGCAGGAGCGCTGGCCGCCATTCCGCTGCTCTCCGGTTTCTGGAGCAAGGATCTGATTTTTGAAGCGCTGAGTGAAGCCAGTGAAAGCGCGAGCCCATTCACAGCGGGTTACTACATACTCTTGACTGTGGCCTTCCTGACGGCGTTCCTCACCGCGTTCTACACCTTCCGGGCATACTTCCTGACCTTCTGGGGACCAGAACGCCTCCCGGCGGAAGCGGGGGATCACGCCCACGAATCGCCCGGTGTGATGACCGTCCCGTTGATGGTCTTGTCGCTCGGTGCGCTCTTTCTCGGGGCCGCAGTGGAGCCGTTCAATCACCTCTTTAGTGGCTTCTTGGAACGCACCCCCTCGTTGCAACTGGCGGCTACCCTTGCTCATTCCAGCACGATCGCGCAACACTTCAACTGGACCATCGCCGGCATTGGCACGGTCTTGGTATTGGCTGGTCTTGGAATGGCTTTCGCGATGTATCGCCAGGGTGGCCCGGAGAAGCTGCCCTGGGCGCTCGAGCCGGTGTTCCAGGCCTCGGAAAGCAAGCTCTATGTCGATGATGTGTATGAAGCGGCCATCGTGAAACCCGCCACAGGGCTGGCATTCCTGGCTCGAGTGTTCGATGGCTTCCTGGACGGGTTGGCTCGGTTGATCAGCGCGATCCCAAGACTGCTTGGCCAATGGCTCCGACCCATGCAGAACGGACTGGTTCAGTTCTACGCGCTGTCGATGGCACTGGGCTTGGCCGTGTTTCTGTCGTTCGTGCTGTTTCGGGTAGCCCGCTGATTTCCCTACAGGAGCCGCCACGGTGGCGTCAAGGGTTCGCGCATGATCGTCTTTACCCGTGTGCTGCTGTTGCTGGTCTTGATCCTGCCCCTGGCATCGGCAGCGATCTTCCCGTTCTTCGGTCGGCCGGCACGCAGGCTGGCAATATGGGTGGCGTTCCTGCACCTGCTGATCACATCGGCTGTGGTGGTCCTGGCTTTGCCGATGCTCAACGATCGCATTGAAGATAGTGGCTTTTCCAAGTTGGAGGCGGCCAAGTTTCGGCCCAACTTTGTCCCGGGCGATGTGAGTGGCTCCGATGGTGCCTCGAACCGCACCACGTGGACCGTGCTCAGCCTGGCTCCGACACCCATGCGACCGGGCGATGCTGGCCCCAATATCCAGTTCTTCATTGGCGTGGACGGCCTGAACCTTTGGCTCATTGCGCTGAGCAGTTTCATGATGTTGCCTGCAATCCTCGTTTCGTGGGAATCGATCCGCGAGAAACCCGGAAAGTTCTACGCACTGATGTTCCTGATGCAGGGTGGGGCGATCGGAGCGTTTCTCTCCTTCGATGTGATTCTCTTTTATGTCTTCTTCGAGCTCACCCTGATCCCCACGTTCTTCCTGATCGGTGGATGGGGCACCGGGTCGGGGCGGCGTGACGCGGCACGCAAGTTCTTCCTGTACACGCTGGCCGGTAGCTTGCTGACGTTGCTCGGTATCATCGGGGTGGTGCTCACCAATCCTAACGATGAAGGCATGATTACCTTCTCGCTGCCCGACCTAATGGGAAACGTGCAACGCAATCTCTACTTTGCCGGGAAGGCTGCGTTCGCAGGGCAACCCGCAGCGCTCATCGCGCTCCAGAATACGCAATTCTGGCTGTTCCTCGCACTGATGGCGGGCTTCCTGGTGAAGGTGCCGATCTGGCCGTTCCACACCTGGTTGCCAGCTGCTTATAGCGAAGCACCCACCGGTGTCACGATCTTGCTCTCGGCGTTGCTCGCCAAGCTCGGCACCTTCGGTATCCTTCGATTGGTCCTGCCACTCACGCCCGATGCCGCCATCATGTACGGCTTACCGGTCATAGGATCGCTTGCGGCTTTTGGAATCGTTTATGCGGCGTTGTGTGCGTATGCGGAAAAAGACCTGAAGCTGATGATCGCATACAGTTCCGTCTCGCACCTGGGATTCCTGGTGCTGGCGTTGTTCGCCTTCAACGTTGAAGGGATCTCGGGGGCAGTGCTCCACATGGTGAATCACGGACTCACGACGGGTGCGTTGTTTGCTATGTCCGGCTTCCTCCTCGACCGATACAAGACGACGCAGATGAGCCAGTATGGCGGGCTGATGGGGCGCTTCCCCAACTTCGCGGTGCTGGCGTTCATCCTCTGCCTCGCGAGCATTGGCCTACCGGGCTTGAATAACTTCGTCAGTGAAATGCTCATGCTGGGTGGCGTGGTGGATGCACGCAACCCGCGGATCGACCGCCTGGGTCTGGCCGTGATTGCAGCGATCGGCATCTTCCTGGGTGCCTGGTACATTCTGACCATGTTGCAACGCATGTTCTTCAACCCGCTCAAGGAGCCACTCACAACTGGAACGGCTCCTGCGGATATCAGCGGGCGCGAGTTTGCCATATTCGGATCGCTCGCGGGGCTCTGCTTGGTGCTCGGGTTGTTCCCGCAACCGGTGCTCGACTCGGCACGCTGGGACCTGAACTTGCTCAACGTGATTGGCAATGGTGCCCGGGCTCGGGTATCGGGTATCGAAGAGAAAGAGCCAGAGAAAGAGATCGTACCGATGACGATACCGGCACCACCCGGAATGAAAGCCGGGCCTGGCGGTGGGCCTCCGGGTGGCGGTAAAGGCGGTAAAGGCGGCGGTCCACCGGTTGGCGGTAAAGGTGGCTCACCCAAGCTGGGCGACTAACATCGGCAACCGGTTTCCGCACGGCACCGTTGAAACCCGTTTCAAGGAATCCGCATCGTGAATCCCCTGTCCGATCCCGCGTTGCAACAAACCGTTACGGGCGTGTTCCGGTTGGCCGTGCCCGAGATCACCCTGTTGGCGACGGCCTGTCTGCTCTTTCTGCTCGGGTGTTTCCTCAATCGCCGTTGGCTCGCGTTTGTTGTGTCGTTGCTTGGCGTTATCGCGGCATCCGTGCTGGCCGGTGTCATCAAAACCGAGATGCCACCCATGATTGCGGTGGCCACGATCATTCCCGATGGTACTGCGGAATTCGTGCGCTGGGTGGTGCTGATCTCCGTGGCTGTGCTGTTGTTTCTCTCGTGGGCCGAGGTGGAAGATTCCTTCGCGACCGAGTACTACGGTTGCTTGTTGGTCGCTACGGCGGGGGTGTCATTGGTCGGCCGGGCGAATGATCTGATCACGCTGTTCCTGGCACTGGAACTGATCAGCATCCCGACCTATGTGTTGCTGTATTTGCCGACACGATCTCGGTTGAACCAGGAAGCCGCGGCGAAGTACTTTCTCCTCAGTGTTATGGCGTCGGGGGTGTTGCTCTTTGGCTTCAGTTACCTGTATGGGTTGACAGGGAGCACCAACCTGACGGTCATCATCGACGCACTGCAAAAAGCCAAGGTGGAAGCGCTCTCGCCCCTGGCGCTGGTGGCGATCGTGATGGTCATTCTCGCGCTGGGCTTTCGAATCACGCTGTTCCCTTTTCACTTCTATGCACCGGATGTTTACGAAGGTGGCCCGCCCGGTGTTGTGGCTCAGTTGGCGTTCTTCCCGAAGGTGGCCGGGTTCGCCGCGCTGATCCGTGTGCTCGGGCTTGTTGGCCCGCTCGACTGGATTGACCCACGGCAAATTCCGTTCGATACCTCCACACTCATTCCGCTCATGCTCTGGATTCTTGCCATCGTCACGATGACATTGGGAAATGTCCTGGCATTACTTCAGGATAACGTCCGGCGCATGCTGGCGTATTCCAGCATCGCCCACGGTGGCTACATGCTCATGGGTGTGATTGTGGCGTGCACACTTCCAGAAGCCGAGGGCACCGCCATGGTGAACAGCATGGGTGCTATTGTCGGCACTGTTGGGCCATTTGTGGGTGGCGTGGAAGCGTTGCTCGTTTACCTTGCGGCGTATGGCATGATGACCCTTGGTTCGTTCGCTGTGATCCTTTATCTGAGTTCACCCGAACGCCCGGTCGATGCCATCGACGATCTGGCAGGTCTGGGGCAATCGCATCCGCTCTCCGCTGCCGCGATGACAATCTTCATGCTCAGTTTGATTGGCATCCCGCTCACCGCAGGCTTCGTCGGCAAGTTGTTGATCTTCGTTGGTGCCATGACCGCACCTTCGAACACAGATGGGATGGGGAATCTTTACCGTATTCTCGCTGTGGTCGCTGCAATCAATGCTGCGATCGGCGCGTACTATTATCTCCGAATCGTTGGTGTGATGTATTTGCGCAGCCCGTTGCGACCGCTGGGGCGTTCGCGCGCCGTGCCCACGTTGTTGGCCGCCGTCGCACTTGCGGGTGGCACCCTCTTCTTCGGGATCTATCCGCAACCACTCGTGAAAGCCGCTCGCCACGCCGCACCCATTCCAAAACTCCCCGCGCCAACGGCCCCGCAGTCGCCATGATTTCCAGTGAAGCAGTTCG
>JBGTAO010000130.1:0-2729 GCA_041749835.1 Gemmata sp.
AGGGGCACCACCACCGCCACCGCTGGGTGTCGTCGCCGCCGCGACGCCCTTGGCTCCACCAGCACCGCCACTCTCGGAGGCTTTGTACCAGCGAACCCCGAGCCCGGCCCAGGCGATGGCCATCATGCCACACACCACCCAGGGCAACCAGGAGCCACGGCTCGTTCCCGAACCCTTGCCCAGTTGCGAATCGAGCCGCAACTGCTGCACGCGGTCGATCAGCTCTCCGTTGGTGGAGGGCGCTGGGGAGCGAACTTCGGTCGTACTCGCCATCGAAAGCTCTCCGTAGTAAGGATCGCAGATCCGGTCCTGTTACGTGGTAGGTCCAGTCGTGTGGTCGATCAGGTTGTGGTGGAACGCGGGCGCGAGTAAACGCACACACGCTTCCAGCATTTCATCGCGATCGAACGCATCGGGATCGATCATGAGTTGAATGTCGAGCCCCTGCAGCAACGCCTGAACGATACTGGCGGTAATGCGGGGAGCGACCGCTCGCGGTTCGGGTACACTCTGAGCCACATCGGCGGCGATATGGTCGCGCCAGCCACGGTACACTTGCGACAACTTCGTGCGGTAGTCGGCCCGGTGCCCCATCTGTGCCAGAAAGGTAAAGAGCAGGCTAAACAGTTCCTGATGCCGCTGCTGGCTGTTCGGCGTTAGCTGGCTCCCCAGTGCGTACTGAACGCAAGCCCATGCCTGACCCGTCATCGGTTTGGGGCCATCGCGGGCCAACATCTCGCGGATCATTCGCCGCAGCATCCGCTCATAAACCGCCAACAAGATCGACTCTTTTGTCGGGAAGTAATACGTCAGTTGTCCCCGACTCATGCCCGCACGCTGCTCGATCTGGGCCAGCGAAAGCTTATCGATCCCGTGGC
Organism: Gemmata sp.; assembly: GCA_041749835.1. GTDB lineage: Bacteria > Planctomycetota > Planctomycetia > Gemmatales > Gemmataceae > Gemmata. The sequence continues at coordinate 879 of JBGTAO010000130.1, forward strand.
CAGCAATGATGGCTTCGGCGGCGTCCATGATCTCGTCGCGGCGACGGCGGGCAATTTCCGTCAAACCCGAGGGTTCCACATCCCAATCGGAGCAGGGCGAGCCGAGTTGGCCCCCACCCGGCTCCACTTGCGGCTCACCTGGCTCTCGGTCGTCGTTTAGCAACACACACCTTGCTTGCCCGGTCGAACTTCACCTGCACACGACGCTGTAGACCAAACGGTCTAGTGCACTTGTTTGATATTAGACTGATCAATCTAGACTCGTCAAGGGAAGTGGCAAGCGATTTGTAACGTAATGTTTGTACCCGGTGCCAGGGGGAATAGTTTCCCCAACTTCTCCAGTTGTTCGCCGTTGACCCGAATCTATTGAGAAATCCGGATGTTCTGGTTTAACGATTCAAACCGACCTCACCGAATGCCCGATGACGAACGAAGGAGACATCTGCGTCGCGGGAGGAACCATGACTGGACCGGGGCGGGTGGCGATACTGCTGGTAGCAACGCTGGGGTGTCATCACACTCAGCCCGCGGTCGCGTTGCGTTCGGTCGCCCCGTCGGTCGCTCCCGTCTCGATCGAATTGCCACTCACGAAGCCCACCGTTCCAGTGCTCGATGGCAAGGGTTTGCCCCAAGTACCGCCAGCGCAAGCGGCGTGGCCCGAGGGTTGGGCTTTCCGAAAGCTCACAGAGCCGGATTGCCAGGCGATGGCCGCGGCGAATGTTTCCACAGCAAATGCGCTGGACGACGAGAACCGAGTTCCTCCGCCGCAACCAGAGTGCGAGACGTCAACCGATCAGCTTCGGCGAACGCTCCGTTATCACACGGCGCTGGAGTTACGGAACCAGGCTGCCGGGCAAGCTCTGGATCGCTTCTTCCAACTGACCGATGCCGAAGCGCGAACCGACACCCTTCGCCAGGTGGTTCCCATCATCGACGGGCTTTCGACTCGGGCCAGGGCTGCCAAAGCTGCGGATGCCCGTTTCCCCCTCGATCCCGCTGATCTCGATCGGCAGCGCTCGGTGCTACAAACACAACTGGATCAGGCCGAATTGGGCACGCGATTACTGAACCTCGATCTCAAGCGCCGACTCGGTTTGCCGTACCAACCCGCCGAGGAGAGGTTGTGGCCGACTGGTGAGTTCACGATTGATCACACGCCGATCGATCCGGAAACGGCCGCGAATGTGGCACTGGCCGATCGGCCCGAGTTGCGTGGCTTGCGTGCCCTGTACCACGGGCTCACCCCCGAGACGTTGCCCGATGTCCGGCAAAGCCTGCGAGCGTGCAATCCGCTGCTGGGTCAGATGACACCTCCTGTCGAACCGCGCCCGCTGGCACTGGTCCGGCAATGGGTGAGTCACAAGCCTTCAAACCCCGATCCTGCGGTGCTGGCCGAGGTCGAAGTGCGGCGGAAGCAGTTACATCAGATCATCGTGGATCGCGAACGCGGTGTGGCGGACGAAGCGCGTGCCGCGGCCCTGATGCTAAATGCCCAGCAAGTCCGGGCGATGCAGGCCCGCGATCGCTTCGAGGGTTGGGAAGTGAAACTCGCTGATGCGTTGAAGAAGCAACAAGCCAAGCAACCCGGTGCCGAGTTCCTGGAGCCGCAGGTGCGGATCGAGTGGTTGAAGGCCAAGGCGGAACTACAAGCCGAGGTGGCCGCGTGGCATCAGGCCCGGGTTCGCTTGCGGATGGCCCAGGGGTGGTTCGCCTGGGAAGCCATTCGGGAATAGCTGACTGCAAACGGCCGCCCCTGGGACCGCGGTCGTCCCGACCGCTCTTTCTCTGGGAACCGGAGTCGTTGCGTTCGCCAGAGCCCAAGAAGCGGGCTGGAAGCCCGCGGTCCCAGGA
>JBGTAO010000131.1:0-5544 GCA_041749835.1 Gemmata sp.
TCCCAAGCCCGAAGAGCAAGCCAAGAAGCCTGCCCAGACCCGCGAGGAAATGACGAGCGCGGCCAGCGATCTGCTTCGGAGATACATGCGGCGGCCCAAGTAGACTCGGGCGCGCACGGCATGACCGATCCCGGACCCGTCTCCGCGGCAGTGGCGACGGGTCGTATCTTTCCGCTAACGGCCCCTCAGAACCGTGAGCTTTGCACTTCCCCAGACCTGGAACAACCGCACACTCGCCGCTCTGCGAACGCGCTTGCTCAACTGGTTCGATCGACACCAGCGGTTGCTGCCCTGGCGTAGCAACCGCGATGCCTACCGCATCTGGATCAGCGAGGTGATGCTGCAACAAACGACCGTGGCAGCCGTGGTACCGTACTTCGAGCGGTTTCTGGCGGCGTTTCCTTCGGTCGAGGATCTGGCGACCGCCGATGAGCAAGAAGTGCTGAAACTGTGGGAAGGGCTCGGGTACTATCGCCGGGCGCGTCATCTGCACGCCGCTGCCCAAACACTGGTTGCCGAGCATGCGGGACAACTCCCGGACGATCCGGAGGTGTGGGCGGCGTTGCCCGGTGTCGGACGGTACATTCTGGGCGCGGTGCTTTCGCAAGCATTCGATCGCCGGCTACCCATTGTGGAGGCGAACAGTCTGCGAGTGTTGGCTCGCCTGTTCGGCTATCCCGGTGATCCGCGTGATGGAGCGGGCAAAGCGTGGGTCTGGCAGGCCGCGGAGGTCGTGTTACCGGCTCGACGGATCGGCGACTTCAATCAGGCACTCATGGAGCTTGGTGCGCTCGTGTGTACCCCGACGGCTCCCGCGTGTGGGGAATGTCCGCTGGCACCGCACTGTCAGGCGAACCGTGATGGCTCTCAGGCACACATTCCCCCGCCCAAACGACAACCGGCGATCACCGAAGTGAACGAGATCGCGGCGGTGGTTCGGGATGGCCCACGGTTGCTGGTCTGTCGTCGCCGGGCCGAAGCCGATCGCTGGCAGAACATGTGGGAATTGCCGCACGGTGTTCGCTTACCTGCAGAAATACCTGCAATAGCTGCGGCCCGGTTGGCCCAGGAATTGACGGGGTTCACCGTGCAACCCGGTGCGGTCATTGCCACCGTGCGCCACAGCGTGACCCGCTTCCGCATCACGATGGTTTGCGTTGAAAGTGTGCGCACAAGTGGTACGTTTGGTCCGGGCTTCTACACCGAGGCGAGTTGGCTGTTGCCTGAAGAGATCGCGCAGCTTCCGGTGAGTGCCCCGCAGCGGAAACTGCTCAATCAGTTGAATCAATAAGCCACCGGGAACGAATGGCGTCGCCTTCGCTCCCGGTGTGGGTGCTGTGAGACCGATCAGACCTTCCACTTCGCACGAGGCTCGCGGCTCAGTTCCTTGTTCGCGGCTGCGTCATTGACGAACTGTTCCTTGACCGGATCCCACTTGAGCTTGCGGCCCAGGCGGTAGCTGATGTTCCCGAGGTGGCAAATGGTGGCGGTGCGGTGGCCCGTCTCGGCTGTGCAAATACAAGACTTGCTCGCCTTCACGCCCTGGAGCCAGTTTAAGTGGTGATCGGTCGAAGCCATCACGCGCTGAGGCTCCGCCGGGAAGATCGCCTTCGAGCCATCACGGAAGCGCAAATCGAGCTGCCCTCGCCCGACGAGGATCGTGCCAAGTGTTCCCTCGAACACGCAATCGGCGCGGTTATTGCCCTCGAATTCGTTGTGAATCATCACGGTGCCATCGTCGTAGACGAAGCGGAGCCCCTGGCCACTCTTGGGGTCCGCGGGTGGAATTACTTCGACCGGCCCGCTGTTGTCCTTTTTGAGAGCCCACTGGGCGATATCGAAGTGGTGCGCTCCCATATCGGCCATCCCACCGCCAGCGTACTCCTGGTAATTGCGCCAGGCGGGGAAGTGGCCGTGAACACCCTTGGGACACAGATCGGAGTGGTACGGGCGTTCGGGCGCTGGCCCGAGCCAGGCGTCCCAGTTTGTTCCCGTGGGTACATCCTGAGCGGGGAGGTCGCACGGTTTCGCCGGACCACCCACACCAATGCGAACCGTCTTCACCGGGCCAATCCAGCCGTTCCAGATCATTTCGACGGCGGAACGAAAGCGATTGCCGAACTCGCTGCGCTGCTGGCTGCCGGTCTGAAAGATCACCTTGCCCTTGTTCACCTCATCGACAATCCAGCGTCCCTCGGCGACGTTCTGCGTCAGCGGCTACTCGCAGTAGATGTGCTTGCCCGCACGGGCCGCGAGCACGCAGGGAATGGCATGCCAGTGATCCGGCGTGGCAATCACGACGGCATCGAGTCCCTTGTGGGCGAGCAATTCGCGGAAGTCGGCGTACGCGGCCACGCCTTTGTAGTCGCCCGACTTGATGCGGTTCGCGTACTTCTTCTGCGTCAGCTGCTTGGCGTTGTCGAGTCGCTCTTGAACGACATCGCACACCGCGACGATCTCCACTTCCGGCCGGCCCAGGAAGCGATCGAGGTGGCCGCGACCCATCGTGCCAACCCCGATGAAGCCCAGTGCAATGCGGTCGTTGGCGGCAAATGCCGAAGAGCGCGACAATACCAGCGGTGCCGCGGCGGATGCGGCGAGGAATTTCCGGCGGGAGAGCATCACGAACTCCTGCTGAAGGAGAGGCGGGAGAGGTTAATGGGCGAGAATCACTTCAAATACTTGTCGAACCAGTCGGCCATGGTGGAGAGGTCTTTCTCCATGCCGATCCACCCGTGATCGGCTCCTTTCTTCACCACCAACTCACAGGGAACCTTGTTCTCCTGAAGCTTGGCGATGATCACCTCGGCTTGCTGAATCGGCACGAGTTTGTCCGCGTCGCCATGAATGATCAGCGTGGGAGCCGAGTCCTTGGTGACGTGGTACGCCGGGGAGATTTGCTTGCCGATCTCGCGGCGCTTGGCCTCATCGGTGATCTCGACGAACGAACCGGTTTTCGGATCGCGTTCGCGGAAATCGAACGGGGCCTTGAAGCCGGCGAGCTTGCCCGTGCCGAGCGCAACTTCACCCGCTTTGCCGTAGTTCAGGAAATCGGTGGGTGGGAAGAAACACGCCACCGCAGCGGCACGGGTCGAGTGCCGGGCCAGTGGATCGCGGCTTTCGGGTTCAGCCGGTTTGAAGGCACACCCTTGCATCAGCGAAAGGTGCCCGCCCGCCGATCCACCGACGATGCCGAGCTTCTCCGGATCGACGTTGTACTTCTTCGCGTTCGCCTTGATGAAGCGCATGGCCTGGTGCATATCCTCGACGATTTCCGGGATGGTGAACTTGGGCTGGCAGCCGTGCATCACTGCAAACACCGTGTAGCCCCGATCGGTGAACGGCTTCATCCACCCCGGATTGATCATCGTCTTGTCCGAGACGAACCCACCGGACACGCAGAAGATGATGCCGCGGCCATTGGCTTTGGCCTTTTCGGGGCTGAAGATATCCATGGTCAACGCGGTACCGAATTTTCGAGCGTAGACCACATCTTCGGTTCGAGTGACATTGGGCTGCGCGAAGCTGGGTGCGACCGCCAGCGCCATAACCACTGTGGAGAGCACGAAACGCATCATGGTTTACTCCGGCTTCTTGGGAGGGGTGCCCTTCGGGGCGGGCGACTTCACGAACGGGTTGGGCCTCAACTCGATTTTCTTGACCGATTGCAAGTACGCCACCATGGCATCGGCATCTTTGCCCGCCAGTTGGCCATGGAAGTGCAAGTTGAAGCCGTGTGGGCCGCGGGCGTCGATGAGCTTCGGTTGCAGCGTCAGGAACGCCTTCACCGCATCGAGTTGTCCCAACATGGCCGCACAAAAGATATCAATGCGTGCGCCCTGCTCGAGTAAGTACTCGACGATATCGCGCCGCCCCATGTGCGAGGCTCCGCCGAGTGCGCTTTCCCAATCGCCACCGCCCCAGTCCATCATGGCGTTGATGAGCATGGGTTCCTTCTCCAGCAACTTCTTCACCATCGGCAGATCCGAGTGGGCGTAGATCACGAAGTCTTGCACGAGCCGCCGGTTGATTTGCTCCTTCTTCCACCCTGGCCGGAAGCCGGGCTCCGGGTAATCGCGCACGAACGGTGCTTCCGTAGGAACACCATGCGGCATGGGTGCCTGCGGGGTCTCGGCGGAGATCGCTTCCCCACCGAGAACAACCGTGGCGGCAAAGCTGACCGCGAAGTTGCGGCGATCGATCGGATCGGACATCAGGCACCCCACGGCAGCAGGTAGATGAACGGCGATCAAACGACTCGCCGGCAACGTGTGGAGAATGGTCTAGCGAAATGGCAACGCTATGCGAGCACTTCGCGGATCACCTGGGCATTCGGCACGAGTGGCACGGGGCGATTGGTGCGGTCGGTCAGCGTCGTTTCCAGGTCGTAACCCAGAAGGTGGTACGCGGTCGCCAGCAGATCCTTGGGCGAGACCGGTCGGTCGGTCACGGTGCCGCCAATGCTATCGGTCTTGCCCACCACGCTGCCGCGGGCGACGCCACCGCCTGCCAGGAGCACCGAGTACGCTTGCGACCAGTGATCGCGCCCACCGCCGTTGCCGTTGCTCAGCTTGGGCGTGCGGCCGTGTTCGCTGAGAACGAGCACCAGCGTTTCATCGAGCATCCCCCGCTGATCGAGATCGGCGATGAGCCCGGAGAAGCCGCGATCGAACCCCGGCATGAGTTCGTTGCGCATGCGTGGGTAGTGTTCCCAATGGGTATCCCACCCCGAGCCCGCCAGGCCGAATTCATCCCAGAAGACGGTGACGAACCGACTACCCGCTTCCACCAGTCGCCGCGCGGCCAGGCAACTTTGGCCGAAGAGCGTGTGGCCGTAGCTATCGCGGGTCCGCCCCGGTTCGCGGCGGGTGTCCAGTGCTTGCCGCACCTGCTCCGAACCGATCAGCGAATATGCCAGTTCGCGGAACGGGTCGCGGGTGTCGGTCTTGTCGCGTGTCCGCCGGGCGTCTTCCATCTGGTCCAGCAACGACTTGCGACTGTTGATCCGTTCGAGCGTGAGATCGGCTGCGGGCTCGCCGCCCAAGGTGAAGTAGGCATCGCGCTCAATTCCCACATACGGCTCGTCGAACTCGCGGGTATTCGGTGCCAGCGTCTTGGTGATCTTGGCGTTGGCCTTGCCGTGAAAGCTCGTGAAATGCGGATGATACTGCTGCCCCAGGAACGCCGGGTATGGCCCCGCCCGGTGGACTTCGCCGGTGCGCTGGCTGCTGAACGGGAAGGGGAGTGCAATGTTATCGGGAACCGGCTTGCGAGCCGCGGCGGCGTTCCGTTGCTGCTCCAGGTAGGCCACCGTGGAGCCAATGAACGGCCAGTGGCGGGCGTCGTGCGGGCTGATCTCCATGGCCACGTCGATCTCGGGCACACCGGTCGTGGCGTAGGCGACGCCGTGAATGGGGTGTTTGTGAGTCACGGAGCGAACAACCGTCACATTGTGCATCACCCGCGCTGTGTACGGGAGCAACTCGCACACATCGCAACCCGGGAGTGTCGATTTGATGCCTTTGAGCTCGCCCCGCACTTCCA
>JBGTAO010000132.1:0-5235 GCA_041749835.1 Gemmata sp.
CCGAACAGTAGCAGTACAACTCAGTTGGCGTTCTTCGCGAGCGGTACACAGAGCTACACCGCCACGAATAATCTCGTTAACCCATTTGTCCTCAACTACCTTCAGTTTTCGAATAGCGGCACTGGTGTCGTCACGGTGAACGGCGATGCTCTACGGTTCGAGGGTACGACACCACAGATTGCGATGACCGAGAACGGTGCGGCCGTTTTGGAAAACGAATTGAACTTCACAACAGCAGGGTTGTTCTTCACCAGTGTTGTTGGCAACACGGGTACTTTGACGCTCACGGGTAACATGGTGGGCGGTACGCAAACCCTCATCTATGGGGCGACAGGCACGACCAATCTGAACGGCGATAGCGGCTTCCTGACTTTTGGCCAATCGGCAGGCACCGTGACATTTGGTGCCGGATCGACACACACGCTTTTAGGAAACATGCAGGTGGCGTTTGGGGCATCACACACGGCAACGGCCACGGTAACTGGTGCTGGAACTTCACTGACCGCCGCGGCTGGCTTCCTTGTTGTTGGTACTCCGGGAACGGGCAGTATCACGTTCCAGAACGACGCGACGGCAACGTTTCTCCAGGCTCGGTTCGGTGGATTGAATTCAGGCACCAACGATCCGGGTAACGGAACACTGAACATTCTGTCCGGTGCTGTAGTGGAGATTACCTCGTTGGCGACCGATGCCGGAGCCGGGTTCGCCGCGGGGAGTAGTGCCGTGGCCTCGTTCACGCTATCGGGAGCTGGCTCAGAATTCCGGGTTGCCAACGCGATGGAATTTGGCCGCAGAGGAACGGCCACGGGTCTGGTCAATGATGGAGGCCGGTTGTTCGCTGGCAACTTCCTGAACATCGGCCGCGAAGCGGGAAGTACCGCATCATTAACGATCTCGGGAAGTGGATCCAAGTTCGAATCCAATGCGACCGGGCAACTGGTTGTGGGGCGAGAAGGGCAAGGAACCCTGATGTTGGAACTCGGTGCTGAGGCCATCATCGGAAACGGACTGGCCGACGTCAGCAACGGCGGTACATTTGGGATCGCTTCAAGCAATTTGAGCCAGGGTACCGTGACTGTTACGGGAACCAACACCCGACTTCATACCAACACGCTGGTGCTTTCCGGCGGTCTGTCCGCAGGCGGAGTCTCCATTTTGAATGTTCTGGATGGTGGTCGCGTTACGGTAGTCTCCCAAGCAAACCTGGGCCAGGACGGCCAGGCTACAGTGACAATTGACGGTGCGGGCTCGATTCTGGAAGCTGTTGGTATCCCGAGCGTGACCACGGGAACGATCTTGATTGGAAGCAATAATACCAGCAATGCCATGATCGCCGTGCAAAATGGCGGTGCCCTGAATGCAGAAGCTCTATCCGTAGGCGTGAATAGTGGATCGAGTGGTCAATTGGATATCACATCGGGTGGTTCAGTTACCTCACCCAATTTGTTCATCGCCAGCATGACTGGTAGCAGTGGGCAGGTGTCCGTTTCCGGAATGAACTCACTGCTCACGACCACCAGTACACAAGTCGGGGGAACGGGCGGAATACCCGGTGGAGTCGGCATGCTCAGCGTGGAGGCCGGTAGCACATTCACGGCAACCGAAGTGCTTCAAATTTATGTCGGCTCGACCGCCCTCATCGATTCGTCCGCAGCAACGATTGGCAATCTGAATGGTGGCGGCGATCTGACCATCACGAATACGGCGATTAACCTGGGCTCCACCACAATCACGGGCGGAGTCCACACCGGAATTATCGGAGGGAATGGAAGCTTCACCAAGGGCGGAACCAACACCCAAACCTTTTCCGGAGCGAATACCTACGGTGGTGGAACCACGATTACCGGAGGCACGTTACTGATCAACAACACGATGGGTTCGGGTACAGGTACCGGTGCCGTTACGATCAATGGTGGAACACTGGGCGGCACGGGAACCATCGCTGGGAATATCGCCGTCAACGCGGGCGGGCGGCTCGCTCCCGGCACCAGCATCGGAGCACTTTCAGCTACCGCTCAGGTCAACTTTGCATCAGGAGCCACGTTCGCCGTGGAACTGAATAGTGCCAACAACAGTGACAAGTTGGATCTCTCGGGCGGTTCGGGAATCCTCAACCTGTCCACAGGGACTATTGTTGCCCCAAGCCTTGATGTCCTGAGTAGTGCCCTGATTGATGGATCCGTTTACACGTACATCATCGCTGAGACTTCGGCCAACAGTATCACGCTCGATACAGGCTCGCCATTACCGGATGGCACCAATCTTGGCGGATTTACCTACACCACGCCGACCTCGGGCACCAACAGCGGCCCCGTGAATTTCGACATTTCCAACTTCGCCCTTCAAGCAGGAAGCACGTTGAGCCTGGATGTGATTGGCGGGAACCAACTGCAACTCACGGTTACCCCGGTTCCCGAACCGGCGACCGTGACCTTGATCGCCGCGGTCGCACTCGGGTTCGCTGGTCGGCTACGCCGACGTTCGTCAGGTCGTGACGAACAACTCAGCGCCTGAGCCGTTTGATTCCCTCCTGATGCCACCTGGTTTTTGCGTTAGAAGCCCACTATACCAGTGGGTTTCCTCACTGTTGTGCTGGCATTCAGGGATCGATGAACCTGCTAACCGCGTGCTCCCCAAATGCAATATCGCACGGCCTGGCAATTCCAGCCGAGCCAGGCAATTCGCTGCTTAGTAGTGCACAAGTGTTTAGCGGAGCGGGAGGGATTCGAACCCTCGGTACGGTTACCCGTACACAGCATTTCCAGTGCTGCACAATCGACCACTCTGTCACCGCTCCGTGGGTGTTCCGTCTTCCTTGCTGGCGGACACGCCTGGCGTGCCCGTGGTTCACCCGTGCGAATCAAGATAGTGGTCGCGGCTGCTTGCGACAATTGCGCCGAACCCGTGGTGGCTCAGGAATCCTGCCGACCGTCAGCAACTCGCCGACTTCCGCTTCTTCCCCAAGCGCCCCATCGCTTCCACCCTGGCGATGTACTCTTCTGCATCGGGAATCTTGCACGATGTGTCTCCCATGTCCACTTCCACCTTACCAATCGCACGGGCCGTCGCCTTCGCCTTAGCATTTAAGGGTGGAACGGAGCTGCCAACCGCGATCACGAAGGCGTTCATACAGTACCGCACGCGATTCGGTGCCGAACCGATCTCGGCTTGCACCCGCTTCAAGAGCTTCTCGATCTCCGGCAAGTTCAACTCCTCGTCGGGGGTGATCGCCACCAAAGACGAATACGTGGACCACCCCGCCGTCGCAACCATCTCAGATTTGGAGTCCATCCATTCCAGAGCCAGCTCAACTGCGTGCGGCGATTCCGAGGCCACCCACGCCACGGTGAACTGGCTGATCATGTACCAGTAAGCTCCCTTGGCCCACTTGCGCAGTTGAGTCTTGGTCATCTTCGCAGGCTCTGCGATCAGGCCGGCGAGGTACATCGCATCGGAGTTGCCCGAATCGAACAGTTGCAGCGACAGCGTGTGATTCTTGCCGAGCCGCTTCTGAATCGGCTTCAAATCGCCGACACGCACACCGAAGAAGGGCTCGCGCGCTCCGTGCCGCATCAGGGTCTTCTTGGTCGTGGCCGAACCGAGTTGCTCCAGTTCTTCGAGCACGGCTTGCGCGGTCATGGGAATACTCCGAAACGGGATCGTTGCGACGCTCGACTGTGCCCGAACTGTTCGTGGACTGCAAGGTCGGTGGCCAGCAGCATCACTGTGATCGATTAGAATGGCAGCATGTCTTCAATTTACCTCGATCACAATGCGACAACTCCCGTACTACCCATCGCGCAGGAAGCGATGCGTCTGGCGGAGGCGACCGCGTATGGGAATCCCTCGTCGGCCCATGCCCAGGGGCGGAAAGCTCGCCAGGCGCTGGAGAACGCTCGGGAACAGATTGCGAGCCTGTTGGGCGCGCACCCCGACGAAGTGACCTTCACCAGTGGTGCCACCGAAGCCAACAATCTCGCCATCCTCGGGCAGGCACCGACACATTGCGTTGCTTCACAACTCGAACACCCCTGTGTACTTGAGCCATTGCGGCAGCGGGAGCGCCACGGTGCCGTCGTCGAATGGTGGCCCGTCGATCTGAAGGGCTACGTGGTGCCGCAACCTCTGCATCCGAACATGCATTTCCTCTGCCTGATGTTGGCGAACCACGAAACCGGCGCGCTCCAGCCCGTGCGAGCGGTCGCGGAACGGCTGCCTCGCCAGGTTGCATTTCACTGCGATGCCGTACAGGCTGTGGGGAAGCTGCCGGTCCACTTCCACGAATTGGGCGTGACTTCGCTCAGTGCTTCGGCACATAAGTTCGGTGGCCCCAAGGGGATCGGGGTCTTGTTGGTGACGCGGGGAACGAAATGGCCACCGTTGATGTTCGGCGGGCACCAGCAACAGGGGCGGCGACCTGGTACCGAGGCGGTCCCGTTGGCGGTCGGCATGGCCGCAGCGCTCGCCTACCGGATGCAACATCAGCGTGAACAGTATGAGAAGCTCGAACAGCTTCGGGCAGCGTTCTGGACACACCTCCACCAACGAGCGGCACCACTGGCGCTGAATGGTCCCGAGATTGGCTCTGCGGAGGTTGTGCCAGGTACGCTCAATGTGTCGTTTCCGGGCTGCCGGGCCGACCTGCTCCTGATGGCTCTGGATCTGGCACAGGTGGCGTGCTCCACCGGCTCGGCCTGTTCGAGCGGTTCGCTCTTACCTAGCCCTGTGCTTCAGGTTATGTGTGTTCCCGACAGCGTGCTGCGCTCGGCACTCCGATTCAGCTTTGACCCCAACACCGAGTTTGCGGATATTGAGGAAGCTGCGAACCGAATCGGAACTGCCGTTCGGAACAGCCGCGAATCGGGGTTCGGGTCCGTGCAAATATGCGAACGGAATCATCTCCCGTAACTCTATTTGTGCAATTGGTTTAATTGGGCGCGACCGCACTGGACCGGGGTTGCCGAAGTTGATAAAATTCCGGTGCGATGATCACATTGCAACGCCGGCATTTTGAACTCCACGCTGCTCTCACGGATGAGTGCCGGATGCCCGCATCTGCTGATCATAAACGGTCTGCCCGCCTGAATCTGGGTACGTGCCGCGCGTTTCCGGAAAACCGCTCCGCCATGCGAGCGATTCTCGCGGTGGCCCGTGCGGTGCTGGCTGGCAATCGCGTGTTGGTCGGCCCACTGGTGCTGCATGGTCCTCACGGTGCCGGCAAGACATTCCTGACCG
>JBGTAO010000133.1:0-7230 GCA_041749835.1 Gemmata sp.
CCCTTGATCCGGGCCGCTTCGCGGCCGACGACCGGCTCAAGCGTCGGCACACAGAACGTTCTCGTTGGGGTGTCGATGCAAACGAGATTGCCGGGCTGTTCGTCGCAATGAATTACCGGCTCAAGGGGCTCAGCCCATTGCTGAACGGACTGGCGCGGACACCCCGACAGAAGCCGTCACGGCTAGTTGTCGTGGGCCACGCCAATACGAAGCGGTACCAGCAACAGGCCGAGCGACTGGGAATTGCCGATCGCGTGGTGTTCCTGGGCCACCGATCCGACCCGAAGGACTGCTACTTCGCGGCCGATTTCCTGGTACACCCGACGTTCTACGATCCCTGTTCCCTCGTCGTGCTCGAAGGGCTCGCGTGTGGATTGCCGATCATCACCACGCGCTACAATGGAGCCAGCGAACTCCTGACACCGCCTAACGACGGGTTAGTGATCAACGATCCCCACAATGCGAACGCACTGGCTGCTGCCCTGACCCACATGGCCGACCGGGCCTATCTGCGGACCGCGAGCACGGCGGCCCGGGCAGCGGCAACACGCTGGACGTTCGAACATCACTACCAGTCCCTGCTCAAGCTATTCTCCGAAGTGCGACAAGCCAAACGTGCCGCCTGATCGTGGGACCGGCAAGCAAAGCCCGTCCCTCAGCGAGTGAGCTGTCGTCACTGGCACCACGGACCGCTGATCGAAAAGTCGCGTTCTTCTGTCGGGGCCGCCAATGGCCCCATTTTCCAATCTCCGTGAAGACCAATCGCGCACGCTCAACTCCACCCATACGATAAACGGGAGACACTCGCACCGCCCACCTAACGGATGTCATTGATGCCGCCTCTGACTGTGGCCTTGTTGCTGCTTTTCATGGCTTATCTTCTCGGCTCACTTCCCGTCGGCTATGTGATTGGTCGGATACGCGGTGTGAACCTCTTCGAGGTGGGTAGTGGCAATATCGGTGCGACCAATGCGGGCCGTGTCCTTGGGCGACCTTATGGCGTGCTCGTCTTCGTGCTGGACTTTCTTAAGGGTGCGCTCCCAGTCGCCTTTATTGTGCCGATCGCGCGGTCACTGAGCGATCATTCCGAATTCGCACTGGGGCACCCCGATGTGCTCCGCGTTCTCGCCGCGGCGTTGGCCTTCCTGGGGCATCTCTTCCCGATCTATCTGGGGTTTCGCGGTGGGAAAGGCGTTGCAACCGGGGCGGGGGCAATCTTCGGTTTAGTTCCCGGATCTGTCACGCTGGCAATGCTGTCCTGGATTGTGGTGATGTTGGCCTCACGCCTCGTGTCGCTGGCGTCGTTGGTCGCGGTCACAATTCTCGTGATCAGTTACCTGATCGGCACACCCCAACCCTGGCACGATGCTGCGTTACCCGTCACCCTGTACGTTGTGTTGGGAACACTGCTTGTCGTGTTGAAGCACCGTACCAATCTACGGCGATTGATCGGGGGAACCGAAAGCCTTGTGGGAGAATTCGCAATGCGTGAACCAGTACTTCGAATGCTACATGTCCTGGTGTTAGGTTTCTGGTTTGGTGGTGCAGCATTCTTCAATTTTGCCGCAGCGCCGGCGATCTTTGCGTCGTTCAAGGAAGTTGTATTTGCGGGGCCGTCGGACCGCACAGCGTTTGAGACTTTGATTGCAGTCGATGCACCCGAAGAGCGTAAGAATGCCCTGGCCAGCGCTCTCGCGGGCACAGCAGTGGGGCCAGTGTTTCCCAAGTACTTCGCCATGCAAACGATCTGTGGTGTCGTGGCACTGATTACGGCCCTGAGTTGGTGGAACCTGGCGACGGGGCGCAGGATCAATCGTTGGCGGGTTTTGGTGATTGGGGTGGCACTCGCTACAGTCGTCGCCGGTTGGCCAATCTCCAATTATGTGAGCGAACTGCGCGTGGAGCGCTTCACCTCGGCCACGGCGAAGGCCGCCTTTGGGCCCTGGCATCTGGTCAGCCTGTTCCTCAGCTTCGTCACGGTTTGCTTGGCCGGTTTGGCCCTGGCACTGGCGGCATTCCTTCCGGACCGGAACGCACCAGCATGAAGACAGTTGCTGTGACTGAGTAGCTCGGCGTTACCGGGGACGCCCTGCGGGTTCTTGCTGCGTCATGCAATGCAGTGTGCCCAATCCCCAAACGAGATCAACGCTGTGGATACCCACGACTTCGCGATCCGGGAATAACTCGGCCAGCGTACCGAGGGCAACACGATCAGCGGGGTCGTTGAACGTCGGCACGATCACGACCTGATTGGCGATGTAGAAGTTCGCATAACTGGCCGGCAACCGTATGCCTTCAAAGTAGACAGGCCGCGGCATCGGGAGTGGAACAAGTTCGAGCCGATGCCCAGTGCTGTCTGTCATGCCTTCGAGGCGCTCGCGGTTCTCTTGCAACAGTGCGTAGTTCTCATCTGCCGGGTTGGTCTCAATTACGTGAACTATTGCCTTCGCATTGATAAAGCGAGCGAGATCATCGATATGGCCATGCGTGTCGTCGCCCACAATTCCCCGGTTGAGCCACAGTACCTTTTCAACCCCCAAGTAATCGGCGAAGAGTTGTTCGTAGTCGGCTCGGCCAAGCGGCGGGTTGCGTTGCTGCTCGGTGCTTAAAAGACATTCCTCGGTGGTGAGAAGCACGCCTTGGCCGTTCACATCGATACTGCCGCCTTCGAGAACGACCCGCCAGCCGAAGTACTCGGGTTGCCAGCGAGGCAACTGATGAAGTGTTGCGATGAATTCGGGAATCTTGTCGTCCTGGGTCCAGTCGGGATACTTGGCCCAGGCGTTGAACCGCCAGTCAAGAATCGCGCGATCGCGATGAGCGTTGAGGAGGAAGATCGGCCCGGAATCGCGCATCCAGGAGCGATCCGTGGGAAACGCCCGGAGCCGCACTTGCGACATGTCTGCGCCACCCTGGCTAACGATGCTGGCAATCTCGGCCTGGCTTTCCGGAGAAGTGGGCACGAGGATCTCGACCGTTTCATACCGGCTGAGTGTGCGAACGATCTCGGCATACACCCAGGGAATGGCTGGAAGCTTCTCCGGCCAATCGGATTCTCGGTGCGGCCAGGCCAACCAGGTGGCAGCATGCGGCTCCCATTCCGCCGGCATGCGGAAACCCGACTGTGCCGGGGTGGTCTTGGGCTCGGTTACGTTGGTGTTGGTCGCATTCATTGGGATGCTACGGTTACCCGGTGTGTTCCAATTCTGGTCAGGTCGAGGAATCTTCCGACTGCGTTGACTCCATACCAGCGGAATGGTAGGTTGTCTGACATCAATCGCTCGACTCGCCGTACTCGCCGTACTCATACATAAACATGCCTCCTCCGGACACCCTGACGCCGACCCGCGAAGCCACAATCCTGGAAACCTGCCAGACCACAATTGGCTACCGGTTCAAGCGGCCAGAACTTCTACGCGCGGCACTCACTCATACCTCGAGCGCCAATACGCGCGGTGCCTCGAACGAACGGCTCGAGTTCCTGGGCGACAGCGTGCTGGGTCTCGTCACGTGTGAGCAACTTTACACACAACTGCCCGAATACCAGGAAGGCGACCTGACCAAGGTCAAATCGGTTGTTGTCAGCCGCAAAACGTGTACCAAATTCAGTGAAGAACTCGGGCTCGGCCGTTTTCTTTTCATGGGCAAGGGCGTGAGCCATTACGGCGAGATCCCCGCGAACCTGCTCGCCGATGTGTACGAATCACTGGTTGCGGCGATCTTTCTCGATGGCGGTTGGGAAGAGGCCAAGGCGTTCGTCCTCAAGCACATCGGGCCTGAGATCGACCGTGTCGCGCAGGAAGCCGTCTGCTCAAACTCGAAATCGCAACTGCAAACGGTCTCGCAACGGGAGTACGGCGGGACTCCCCGTTACTACCTGCTGGATGAACAAGGCCCCGATCACGATAAGTGCTTCAAGGTTGCCGCGCAAGTCCTGGAACACCGCTTTCCCGCCGCGTGGGGACGCACCAAGAAGGAAGCGGAACTGAAGGCCGCGATGAATGCCCTGGCGAATATCCGCGGCGAGCAACTCCCCTACCCCTCGGACTGACCCTTCGCCAAACGGAACGCTCGCGTTTCTGAACCTCGACGCGGTACTGCCATGCATATGCCGCCCTATCCGGTAATCTGCTATGCACCGAGTTGTGCCGAAGCAGCGCACTTCAAAATCGCAGCTCGGTGGAGTGACGGCGCGACACACGAACTAAAAACGTACTCGCTCGCGTGCCGGGAGTGTCTCCCCTATCTGTTCGGGGCTGCGCTGGCCCGCCGTGCCAGTTGCCAACTCGCAGTGGGCGAAGAACTGGATCAGCCTGGAATCTTCGATCTCCACCGAGGTGAACGCGACAAATCGCTCATGCAGCGCGAGGATCTGGAGCACGAAGTCCTGCTTGCCAGGCCATCCTGAACGCTACTTGCCCGTTCCTGCATCTTCGGTTGGGTCTTTCTTCTCATTAGCTTGGACACTATTGCTCGGTGTGGCCTTAAGCATCTTGTTGACGGCCTCGAGCAACCGCTCCATCGCAAAAGGCTTCCGAATGTAGTCGATAACGCCGAGATACTCGGCATAGGCCTTGTGCCGGCTCCCCTCATTGGCCGTGACCATGATGATCGGGGGAGCATCGTCGCGTCCGCGGAAATGCTCAAGAACCGGGTAGCCACCCATACGCGGCATCATCATGTCCAGAATCACCAGATCCGGCTTCTGGTTGTAGATGGCTTGCTTGCCCTGATGCCCGTCGTGCGCCTGGATCACCCGGTAGCCCTGACGCTCCAGCATCATACGCAGCCCATCCACCAACTCACGATCGTCATCTACTACCAGAATCAACTTCTGATCGGCCATGATCGGCCCTCGCGTTTATGGAACGTTTCAGCAGGCACAAGCAGTTTTGGCGAGGGTTGGCCGCGCCGACACCGGCACCCCTGGAGTCGCGTACTCACCTACCGCTCTTCCCACATCTCTAGGATCAGGTTACAACTTACATCTGCAAGCTTCACCGTCATTCGTCGGATCAACCCACTGAGAATACCACATCATGAGTGGGCGGTTTACAGTGCTGGCCAGCGGGAGCAGCGGGAACGCCGCACTCCTCGAAACTCCCGGTTTTGGTTTGCTAATCGATTGTGGCCTTCATCCTCGAGTGTTGACAGCACGATTGCGCGAAATTGGAGCAACTTGGGATTCCATTAACGCGGTACTTCTCTCGCATACGCATAGCGATCACTGGAAGCCACTGCTGCTCGCGGACTTGCGTAGCCGCAAGATTCCCCTCTATGCACATCCTCAGCAGTGCGATTTCCTGACAACAGCAACGCCCACCTATGAGCACCTCGCCCGGGCCGGGTTGATTTGCAACTACCGGAACGATCACGTGTTTGCACTTACTCAATCGCTTTCAGTTCGGCCCATTCAGGTCTCGCACGACTCGGATCCGACGTTTGCGTTCCGAATTGATCTGAACGACGCGGCAGGTCTGTCGTGGTCGGTGGGCTACGCTTCGGATCTGGGTTGCGGCTCAGTGGAACTCATTGAAGCGTTTGCCGGTGTGGACGTGTTGGCTCTGGAGTACAACCATGATCTCACTCTGGAACAAGCCAGTCGAAGGCCACGATTCCTGGTGGATCGAGTGCTGAGCAATCGCGGGCACCTCTCCAATTCCCAGGCCGCCGAGTTGACACGATCGATCGTGAAAGCCTCCGAGAACCGCATCCCACATCATTTGGTGCAATTGCATTTGAGTCGGGAGTGTAACCGGCCGGAACTCTCGCTCGTAGCAGGCCAAGCCGTATTCGCGGAATTGAGCCCAACGACCGAAGTCGTTGTCGCCCGGCAGGACACCGTTGCGAAAAGTATCGTCTTACACGAGCAACCGATGTCGGCCATGAGCAGTATCGCCGATACAACCGGTGCAACTGGCAAACGGTTCGGACTCACGCATCAACCCCCACTTCCGGGCTTCGAAACCTGAACAGTTGGGGTGTAGCGGTCATACCAACTGTAATTGCAACCTGGCAATTCCCTCGTCGTTCAAGCCGATCAACTCGTCGCTGATCACACAAACGGTGCCGATGTAATAACTATCCACCAGTCCCCTGGTGTGGTCTCGCTCTGCACGGAGGCAGAATCATGAAACGGATTGCGGCGTTGCTTTTCGTTGCTGGAATGTGCTCGGGTGTGGCCAGCGCCGCCGAGAACTTCACCCCAGCACCAACCGTACCCCAGGTTCCCACACCGCGATTGGCAGGCTCATCAGTCGTTGCTGTCGGTAGCGATGCAGATCGACCACGCGAGTCGAACCGCGAACGGATCCGCCTCGTACAAGCCACTGCGCCAGCGACCAACCTAGCGGTTCCACTGCCCACCAGCTATCCCATGGCCGTTCCCACGGGTGCTAGTTGTGCTGTGGGGAACTGTGCCGATCAGAATTGCGGTCAAGAGCATCGGACCGGAAGCTGTTGTGCTCGAATCAAGGCCTGGTTTTGCTACCAACCCACCACCAAGGGCGCGCTCCCGAAGTGCCGGCCACACCCTTACGTTGGCCCGATCACGGGTACCTTTGGCTGTTCCGATGCCGGCGGGTCCAGTTGCGGTAGTTGTGGGGTTCCGGGCTGTTCCGGCACGGGGCCACGCTGCAACCATGGTCACAACCTGCATGGTCACAACCTGCTCAGTGGGAAAGGCTACGGGAATGGCAATGGGAGTTGCGATGAGAACGGCGCAGGAAATGGACACTCCGGATCGCTACTCGGCAAAGGTGGCCTGGGTCACGGTGCGCTGGCAGCCCGGTTGGGGCTTGGCGGAGATGGCGGCCGGTGGTTAACGCTGGGTGGTCTCGGTTGCAAAGGGGAATGTGTGCCCGCGGCGGAGAATGCCGTTCCGGGCTACAAGTTCAGTACTTACAAACCGCCGTCACTCACTCCGATCGATTCGTACGGCGAGACGCGGTTGATGGAATCTACGAGCTATAAGCCGACAACACCGAGCAATTCGCAGTTACCGGCCGTGCAAGCGACACCTCGTTCGCTCCCGAAGTCGGCAGACTCGAACTTGCGACCCTTCGCACGGCAGTAACGTCAGAACCAAATGAAACGGCGGTGGCCAGCGGAGCAATTCCGTTGGCCACCGCCGTTTCGTGAACTCTCATGATCGCTACTTGCCGCCAGCTCCTTTGCCCGTCTGTATTCCCTTGGGTGTTAGGCTTGCGCCCTCACCCGGCGCGACAGTTG
>JBGTAO010000134.1:0-7759 GCA_041749835.1 Gemmata sp.
GGACACCCTGGTGATCTGGGGCGGCGAGTTCGGCCGCACCCCGACTTCCCAGGGCGGTGATGGCCGCGACCACAATGCCCGCGGCTACACGATGTGGATGGCCGGCGGCGGTGTGAAAAGCGGCTTCGCTCATGGCCGCACCGACGATTACGGCTTCGAGGCGGTCGAAGGAAAGGTCCATATTCACGACTGGCACGCCACGATTTTGCACTTACTCGGATTCCATCACGAAAAACTCACATTCCGTTACGCCGGGCGGGAAATGCGATTAACAGACGTGAAAGGCAGTGTTGTGAACGAGATTGTAGCGTGATACGCTTTTCCCGCAACACTCGCTGAAACAGCGCGGTCTTGTTTCGGGTATAGTGCTAAACAGGTTCCTCTCCGATCCTTTTCGAGTGAACACCATGCGACTGTCGGTACTCTGTCTTTGCCTGGCTGTGGCGCTACCCGCAACAGGTCAAGAGCCGCCCCGAAGTGCCAAGAAGAACCCGTTCCGGAATAACCCTGCCAGCACCCCGGAAGCGAAGCCCGCTCCCGCACCAACGGACGGCATCAAGCAAGGGCCACGCGTGATTCGCGGGGTCGAGGCGGGCGTGGGACGTGGCATGCCCAATCTGGCCTTTACCGATACTACCGGGAAGCCGGGCAAGCTGTCGGACCTCAAAGACGCCAAGCTGACTGTCGTCGCGTTCACGAACACCAGTTGCCCGTTGTGCAAGAAGTACGCTCCGTCGCTTGCTCGTCTGGAGAAGGAGTATGCCAACAAGGGGGTCGCGTTCCTCTTTGTGAACCCGACGGCCACCGATAAACCCGATGCCACACGCTTCGCCGGTCGCATGGTTCACGACACCGATGGGAAATTGACCGCCGCGTTTGGTGCCAACTCCACCACGGATGTCTTCGTGCTGGATTCCGCCCGCACCGTGCTGTACCGCGGAGCCATCGATGATCAGTACGGCCTCGGGTATGCACTCGAAGCACCCCGGAACACTTATCTCACATCTGCCCTCAATGAGTCATTGGCCGGTAAACTCCCCGTGATTGCAGCAACCGAAGCACCGGGTTGTGCTCTTGAGCCAGACGCCACCAAGGCCCCTGCCATTCCCCTGACCTACCACGCACGGATCGAACGCATCGTGCAAAACAATTGCATCGAGTGCCACCGCTCGGGTGGTGTTGGGCCGTTCAGCCTGGAGAAATACGACGAAGTCGTGGCCCACAAGGGAATGATCAAGCGGGTGGTTGATCGCGGCACCATGCCACCCTGGCTGGCGGCCCCACAGGAAAAGGCCACGCATTCCCTGTTCTCCAACGACCGCAGCCTGATCGAGGCGGACAAGAAAGACCTGCTGACGTGGCTCGGTGGCGACCTGAAAAAGGGCGATGTCGCCGATGCACCGCTGCCCCGCAAGTTCGAACCAGGTTGGTTAATCGGCAAACCCGACATGATCTACCAACTTCCCAAGCCAATCGCGATCAAGGCTGAAGGCATCATGCCTTACCAGAACATCAGCATCGATACGGATTTCCCCGAAGATAAATGGGTGCAGGCGCTGGAAGTGGAGCCGACGGCTCGCGAGGTGGTGCACCATGTGTTGGTGTTCGCCGTGCCGCGCGGCTCACGCATCGGTGGCGAAGCGACCGGTTTCTTCGCCGCGTATGTTCCCGGCAATAACACGCTCGTTTACCCGGAAGGTTACGCCAAGCGCTTACCCAAAGGCTCAACGCTCCGCTTCCAGATTCACTACACGCCCAACGGTAAGGCCACAACCGATCAGACCAAGCTTGGGCTGATCTTTGCCAAGGAAGCCCCGCGGCACGAGATTCATGTCGCCGGGATTGCGAACCTGGCGTTCCAGATTCCCCCCGGTGCCGATAACCACCGCGTGACGGCAGGTGTGCCAATTCCGTTCGATGCGCAGGTATTGGCTCTTTTCCCGCACGCTCACTTACGCGGCAAGGCGGCACGCTACGATCTGAAGACGCCAGATGGTAAAGTGCAGCAATTACTTGATGTCCCCCATTACGATTTCAACTGGCAACTCGAATACCGCTTCGCTCAGCCGGTGATCGCACCCAAGGGGAGTAGCCTGACCTACACGGCATGGTACGACAACAGCACCAGCAACCCGGCCAACCCCAACCCGAAGAAGACCGTCCGCTGGGGTCAACAGACCTACGACGAAATGCACCTGGGTTATGTCGAATACATCATCGCCGGGGCCGACGGAAAGGTTCCGGCAAAGATACCGACAGGTGGACTCGTCGGTGGGATCACGTTGCCCACGGACATCAAGTTTCCCAAGGATGGCCTGGAGATCCCAGAGCAGTTCAAGGAAGGGTTCAAGCGGTTCGACACCAACAATAACGGCCGCCTGGATGAAAAAGAGTTCGATGCCCTCCCACCTGGCGGCAAGTTTGCCGTTCTGGAATTCATTCGCCGTAATAAGCGGTGATGTTTGAGCCGTCACCTTCACGGCAACCCGTTACGTTCCAGCTCAAACGCAAACCCCGTAGGCTTTCCCTACGGGGTTTGCTATTTCTGGCTCCCGGGTGAGCTTTCTCTGCTGGAATCGGACGCACCACAATGACTGCACCACTCGAGATCGACCCGATCCGCATGCTCCGGCCCGGTCGCACCATAGAAGGCATCTCGGCGATTCTGCTCCCCTTCACCGCTACCGGCGAAATCGACTGGACCGGTTTCAAGGGTCATTGTGTTCGAACGGCAGAAGCCGGCTTGATACCGGCCGTGAACATGGACACCGGATTTGCGAACCTGCTGACACATGAAGAGCGCGTGGCCGTTCTGGAAACCACGCGGGCGTGCCTGACCGGGCGGCGTTTCGTGGCAGGGGTGTTCGTGTGTGATACGCCTGGTGAACCGTTCAACCGCGAAGCCTACCTTCGTTCTCTCGAACCAATCCTCCGCTGTGGCGGTACACCCGTGCTCTTCCAGAGCCACGGCCTCACGACTTTGGAGGACGCGGAACTGATCGCAGCCTACGCGGACTTTGGCCGCTCCTGCGACGAATTCATTGCGTTTGAGCTGGGCACAATGTTCGCACCATTTGGGAAAATCTATTCGCTTGAGGTCTATACCGAACTCCTGGGGATCAAGCCCTGTATCGGTGCGAAGCACTCGTCACTGGATCGCCGGCAAGAATGGGAACGCCTGGCGCTCCGAGACCGCCATCGGCCCGAGTTTCGGGTTTATACCGGAAATGATCTGGCGATAAATATGATCATGTACGGAAGCGATTATCTATTGGGACTGAGTACGTTTGCGCCGGATTACTTCGCCAAACGCGACCGATTTTGGCAAACTGGCGATGAACGTTTTTACGAATTGAACGATATATTGCAGTATCTGGGTTTCTTGGCGTTCCGTCATCCGGTGCCGGCATATAAACATTCGGCAGCGATGTTCCTGAAACTGCGTGGCTGTATCAATTGCGATGCCACACACCCACGAAGCCCCAAAAGACCCGAATCGGATCGAGAGTTGCTCCAAGGGATTCTCGAACTCCTGAGACGTGGCACGAACTGACCCTCAACCGGCAAACCGCATGGCTCACCCGACCAATCCGACACCGTTACCACGCTCGCTCGAGGAAATCCCGGGCCGCACGGTTCTAATCGTCGACGATGAGCCTGTTATTCGTATGATTGCCCGAATCACTTTAGCGGGAGCGGGGTTTGTTGTCGCGGAGGCAGATGATATTCAGCCGGCGATTGCGGCAGTCCATGCGGTGCCCCGCCCCTTCGACCTGGTGTTTCTCGATCTCACCCTACCTGGCGGACAGGGCACTGCTGTGATCCCGGAAATTCGCCGGGTCAGTCGCACCACGCGGGTACTGATCGCAAGTGGCATGGGGGAGATGGCAGCCGAGTCACTCGGAGCCGATGGGTTCCTACCGAAACCGTTCAACCGGGCAGCATTGCTTCAGGCTGTCGAGCACATCATGCACGAATCCATAAGTCGTTCGCTGAACAGCTAATCAGCTATTCTTGAATGGTGTTCATCAACCGCGTGCTGGAAAAAGGAATTGCAGCATGCGATCGAAGCGCCCGCCCCATGCCGCTTCGTTGTGTAACCCGCCTTCAATCTGCTCGAAATGAAATTGATCGTCTTCACGGAGGCAACGCCTTCGGAGTAGGTGCGTGAGCCATTGCGCCCGCCGCAGCATCGCCCGCATCCCTATCTCGGTGGTCCCTTCCCGACTACCCATGTCGAGCCAGATCCGGCACCAATCGAGCCACTTGGGGGCAACCGAGAGATGCCGCGAGAAGTACTCCCGATCCCACCACAGCGAAGGTGAGAGCGCGGCACACCGACCGAACACACCCGGGTACCACTTGCACAGGTAAAGCGAAATGAGCCCGCCCATCGAGGAGCCACCAACACCGGTATGTTGCGGGAACGCGAGCGTACGGTACAGCGAATCGATAAACGGCCGAACTTCCTCAACGAGAAAGCGACCATACGCACGCGAGAAATCGTCGGGTTGGTTTTGACCACCGCGCCGCGGCCCGTATTCTCGAATCCGATCGACGGTGTTCGCCACTCCGACCAGCAGAAGCGGTTCCACCAGCCCTCGGCGAATGACTCGCTCCGCGACTTCGTTCGCCCACCAGGGGTTACCCGCGAACGCGGTCTCGGGATCGAACAGGTTCTGCCCGTCGTGCAGGTACAGTACCGGATAGCGGCGTTGCGGTTCAAGGTCGTACGTGGGTGGCAGCCAGACGGTAATCGTTCGGGCTTGCGGCAGGAATCGGGAAGGAAATCCCTGGTGGTAATCGATGCAATTGCGCCCCCATTCCTGAACTTCGAGTGATCGGGTTGCCGAACCCGAGATGTGCAGTTCGTGCGGCCACCGTTCGCGGCCGTGGCCATTCGCTTCGGCAGTGCGCCATCGACCAAGCGTCGCCAGGCACCGACCGTGAAAGCCATCGGGCAAGTCGAGTGACACTCGCCTTGTGCCATCGTCCCAACGCTCCAGGCGAACGCCATCGGCCGACCAATCTCCCAGATGTGGCCCATCTCCTGCCAAAAACACCGACTGCCCATCCGGTGTCGCGTCGGGCACACGCACCACAAACTCGATCATCGGGCGAACATCCTTTCGCATCGAGGGGAAGCACTGGTATTATTCTTCTTGGTCGCCCTGGCAAGATGAATCTGCGATGGGGGAGCGCCATGCTGGAACCCGCGGCAATCGTCGCCGTGCTGAAGCAAGTGGGATTCACGCATTTGGTCTGGATTCCCGATAGCCATCTGGGAACCTGGGAAGCGGCGTTGATGCAGTCCCCGCTCAAACCGATCCGCGTAACACGTGAAGGCGAAGCAATTGGTGTGGCCGCGGGTTTGATGCTCGGTGAAGCGAAACCGCTGGTGGCCATCCAGTGTACCGGTTTCTTCGAGGCCGGCGATGCGGTGCGAAATGTTGCCCATGACCTCAAGCTCCCACTCAAACTGATCATTGGTGTGCGAAGTGCCCGAGCTGCTCGCGACGGTCGGAGCCAGGACAATTGCCCACTGTTTGCTGAACAGTTGGTCGTGGCCTGGAAGATCCCGCATCAATCATTCGATCCCGCTGAGGCCACGAGTGCGCAACTGGAAGCAGTACTTGAACAACTTGCTCGCACGACCAACGCCAACGCAATACTCTGGGCGGAGTAATCTCCATGATGACGCATCACGAGGTGTTGGAAGTCCTGGCTACCCAGCGCCGCGATCACGTGGTGATCACGACGATGGGTTCAGTCGCAATCTGGCCCACGCTTTCGAATCACCCCCGCGACTTCCATTACCTGCCATCGAGCATGGGGCAAGGTGTTCCACTGGGGCTCGGGCTCTGCTTGGCGAAGCCGGGTTTGCCCGTGGTGGTATTGGTGGGGGATGGTGGCTTGCTCATGAACCTGGGTTGTCTGGTCACCGTCGCGCAGTTCACGGTGCCACTTACCATTCTGTTGATCGATAACGGCCTGTATGAAGTGACGGGCGGCCAGGCTGTTCCGAACGCCGGACTGACCGATTTCGCGCTGTTGGCACGAGGTGCGGGGATCAGCCACGTTGCGACTTGCGATCAACGCTCCGACTGGGAGTCCACGGCTCGCTCCGCGCTTCAGGAGTCTGGGCCGAGCTTCGTCTGGCTCAAGGTGCAGGGAGAACGGGGGAAGCCGACGCCGACAGCACCGCGGCCGATGGGCGAGCAAATCCTTCAACTTCAGGACGCTTTGCGCAGCCACCGACCAATCGTGTGACGCAGGACGAACGGGACCAGCGGCAACAAGCAGAGTGCTAACAACACCCGTACGCTCAGTATCCCACGAAGCGACGTGATTTCGCCCAGGCTTGCTCCAGCGTTCACAATCACAACTGTGGCCGGCAAGATTCCCAACTGTGTGGTCCACGAGTAATCGCGGAGCCGCAACCGAGTCAGCCCCAGGCCCAGGTTGACCGCCCAGAACGGGATCACTGGCGTCAGTCGCAAGAGCAAGACATAGTACGCCCCATGTTCTTCCAGCCCCACATCAATGGCTTTCTGCCAACGGCGGACCCGGGGCCATTGCTCGGTTCCCCGATGGATTGCTTCGAAGAACACGTACCGTGCTGCGAGAAAGGCCAGAATCGCTCCGAGGGTTGCGGCCAGTGCAACAACGACGACGCCAAGACCCAGACCAAACAGAAAACCGGCCAGTACGCTCATCCAGAGCCCAACCGGAATCGAAAGCGCAATGACGACAACTTCGGCGATGAAAAAAAGGGCCAGTGACTGGAGCAAATGGTTCTGAGCTGCGTTTCGCCATTGAGCCGAGCGATTCAGGATCGTCTGTTCGTCGGGGCCGAACAGGTAAAACCCGGCGACACTGGCTACCAGAACCGCGACGACAACCGCCCGGACCCAGTTGCTTCTTGGTGGAGAACTCGTCATGCAACCAGCATAGTGAGCGGTGTCGCCGAACGGTCAGGCTTTACGCTGCAAGTGCAGGATAAGTCGCGGTGCGAGCCGACAGCGGTTTGAGCGCTTTCACAATCAGAACACGACCGATCAACCGTTCCAGAAACACCAGTGGGAAGATCCGCCAGAGATGTGGCAATTCCGATCGGCGCAGGTGCCGCTTGGTGACCTTGTGGTTTGAAAAGGTTGAAAAGAGTTCGCGCAACTGTCGGGAAGTCGTCTTCACACCATTGGTGGGGTCGGCCGGCCGCCGCCAGTACAACCACTGCAGCGGTAGAAACAAATCTTGCCAGTAGCCGGCATCGTACCAGGCCGGGAACAACCCGATGACTTTCCCCCCCGCTTTGAGAACCCGGAAGAGTTCGCTAATCTGGGTCGGCTCGGGCGGGGTGGTATCGTACAACGCATTCCAGGTCACGATATCGAATACGCTATCTGGGAACGGTAAAGTACTTCCTGCGATTTCCTTGATCCGAACAGGAAGGGTGTTTCGGGCGAGGTTCTCGCGCACCAGTTCGGCAGAATCGTTCGGAGTTACGGCGACGGTCACAACGGTGCCCGTGCGACCATAAGTGACCGCATCGCAACCTACACCCGGACCCAGCAGGAGTAGCGATTCCCCGGGGTGCCGGCCAAATTCCAGCGCTCCAGGGAGCCAGACCCCGTGCCGTTGGTACCGTTTTTGCTCCAATTCGTCGTACCACGCTCCGGAAAAGGGCATGAGCCCCGGCGTGGGTCGGCGATAACTGATCGGTCGGATGAGTTCCTGATTCGCAAGTTGAGCAGGATCG
>JBGTAO010000135.1:0-10155 GCA_041749835.1 Gemmata sp.
CAGTGCGCCAGGGGTATAAACTTCCTGGTCGTCAAACTATGGACCGGCGGTGTCGTGTGTGTGCGGTGGGCTGGGCAATAATACATTGGAACTGGGGTTAATCGCATAACCTGAGTTTGTTGCGCAAACGGTAGATCGAAATTCCACTGTCGATAAAGATTCTCCTGCTCGATATACGGCATGATCAACACGGCCCCGCATCTTCATCGCCACCGGCGAGAGTGATTGTATTGGGTGGCAACCGTTTCTCGGCAAGTTCGTACAGGTGAAGTGCAAGGCTAATCTGTTTGAGGTTGTTTATGCATTGCGTTCGCGTTGCGGCAGACCGTACTTTCTGCACAGCCGGTAACAGCGATCCGATGAGTACCGAGATGATTGCGATGACCACCAGCAACTCGATCAGAGTGAACCCACTTCTCGTCTGACGTCTCATGCCCCACCTCCTGCACAAACAGACCTTCATGGGGTCCGACGGGATGTCACGAACGAACCGGGTACGCGGAACCGAATCGTTTCCTCCGGGCCGATACTGTCACCGGGTAGAGTGAAGCGATAATACTTCGACCGTTGGGCCGGCGCTTCGAACAAGAGCACGACCTCTTCTGCTTTGCCGGGAAACAAGGCAGTTGCCTTGTTTCCACTTGCGAGTTCCCACCCGCGATCAATCGTGGCGGGCTTCAGCGCCTGACCCGCGGCATCGAGCAATCGCGAGTCGTACGCATCGCCAGCGGCCCAGCCTTCTAGCTCAAGGGGTTGGTCGGTCCCCTCGTTCGTCAGGCGCAGGGTGACCCGCAAGTATTCCTGCTTGGTGGTTCTCTTGGCCCCTTTTGCACCCACCAGTTCGAGCGGGCCAACCACAGCGGAACGCACGGTAACAATCACATCGCGATAACGCCAGGAGGCCGTGCTGGCATCGACCCAGCCCGCCGGGGCCGATGTGTTCGTGCCATTGCCAATCGCCTGTGGTCCAATCGGTTGTTCGAGCACAAAGCGTGTGGGAAGCCACGGGCCCAGGTTCAGCCACGATGGCAGCACGAGCACCACCAGGAGGATGCCCACGTTCAGTGCGGCCGCGAGGCCACCGGCGAGCTTCGCTCGCCTTTCGGCACTCAGCGAGGCCACTCCCAGCAGTAAGCCGATCAGCGCCAGCACCAGCGCGACGATGCGGCCATACGGCACCTGCGAGAGCAGCATCGTTGGCCCAACGAGAATCAGACCTATCAGGCCCGCTACCATGCCGAGATCGGTCACTGCAATGGGCGACTCGCGTTCTGGCGTTGTCAGAGTCAACCGTGAGGTTGGCGCTGCAGTGAGTGCGGGCTCGGCCGAACGCTGCCGGCGAGGTTCACCCGGAAGCACCGGCGAGGGTTCGGTGACATCGGGCATCGCGGCGGTCGGCTGAGTCTCGTTCACCGAAGTCGGTACCGGCTGGGGCGGCGGTTTGCCTTTCTCGGCGGGGAAGATCGTGAAGTTGCTGCCACACTTGGGACAGGTAGCACTGGCACCTACCGCAGTGTGAGGAGCGCGAACACCACCGACGTTGCAGTACGGACAGATCGAAACAATCGTGGGCATGAGACCACCCGCCAGAGTTTGGATCGCGACGATTTGCTCAACATCCGTTTTAATATATCGTGCGGTGGCACTCAAATGAAATTGCTACCAAACGTGTCGACGCTGCGTGAACTCCAACAATTCCTGGGTTGACAGATCCGACGACCCATGCTATTTCATGAATTGATGAAATCGCAAAACGATAACCGGACACCCGGGACTTGTTCACACGACCACGCCGCACCAACTCCCGATTCGGTGCCCGATCTTCGTGCACTGGAGCGGGCTGCTCGCATGTTTCGAGCCATGGGGGACACGCCTCGCTTGCGAATGTTGCAACTGATCTCGATGCGCGAAGTGTGCGTAGGGGAGTTAGTGTCCACACTCCAGGAGAAGTTTTCGACAGTGTCGCAGCGACTACGACTGTTGCGAACCGAGGGGCTTGTGACCCGGCGACGCGACGGTTCACACGTTTACTATGCTCTGGCCGATGATCACGTTCGAGGGTTGGTTGCCAATGCGTTGGACCATGCTTACGAACTGAATGGTTTGCTATTCCCAATCCCGGAATCGGAGGATGAATGATGAGTTGCCAAGTCCATGCTCAACATGATCACAAGCACGGTACTGGTTGTGGGCACACGGGTATTCAGCACGGTGACCATGTGGACTACGTTCACGATGGCCACCTGCACCACATGGCCGCGAATGGCACAGTCGAGGAGCACACCCTGGAGGTGACCGACGCCAACCCGGGGAGCTGCACGGGCGGGCACAATTGCTCGGCACATCCGGCCGACCACGTTCACGGCCCGGGCTGCGGCCACGAGGCAGTTCCGCACGGCGACCACACCTGCTATATCGTGGAGGGTCATCTCCATCATCAGCACAACGGGCATTGCGATAATCACGGCCCGGTGACTGTAGTGAAGTAACCTTCGCCACCGCGACTCACTTCGCAGCCTCCGGCCTCCCGGAGGCTGTTTGCATGCGCCGTGAACTCCAGACCCCATCTCACCTCTATACTGATAACGGAGGGATTGCGATGCCACGGGTTGTACTGGCGATGAGCGGTGGAGTCGATAGTTCGGCATCTGCCGTGTTGCTGAAGCGACAAGGTTACGATGTCGTCGGGCTCTTCATGCGCACAGGCACGCACGGGCACGATCAACCCAGCCAAGATACCCGCCGCGAGAACAAGAAAGGATGCTGTTCAGCGATCGACGCTGGTGATGCCCGACGTGTGGCCGACCGCTTGGACATCCCCTTCTATGCGCTCGATTTTGAAGCCGAGTTTGACAAGATCATCGATTACTTTGCCGACGAGTACGCTCGCGGTCGCACGCCGAACCCGTGCGTGGTCTGCAACACCTGGTTGAAGTTTGGCCAACTCTGGACCTTTGCTCAACAACTCGGCGCAGAGTTTATTGCCACGGGGCATTATGCCCAGGTGCTCCCCGGACCAACAGGCCCCGAGTTGCACAAGGGGCTCGATACGGACAAGGACCAAAGCTACGTGCTGCATGGCATTCGCCGCGAAGTCCTACCGCACCTGCTCTTTCCCGTCGGTGGTTCGACCAAGCCCGAGATTCGTGCGGTTGCCCGTGAGGCTGGCTTGCTCGGAGTTGCCGAGAAGCCGGATAGTGTCGAGATCTGTTTTGTACCAAGCGGCAATCATGTGGACGTGGTTCGAGCGCGGCGGCCGGAAGTGGCCACGGTGGGCGTGATCGTGGAACGCGACGGCACCGTTCTCGGTGAGCACGACGGCATTGATCGCTTCACGATTGGGCAGCGCAAGGGGCTCGGCGTGGCTGCGGGCCGCAAGCGATTCGTCCTCGAGATTCTCCCCGAGACACAGACCGTGGTCGTTGGTGATGCGGACGAGTTACTGGCAAGCGGGTTGGTGGCCTCACAGATCAACTGGTTGATCGACGCTCCGACTGAGCCCCTGGGCTGCACGGCCAAGATTCGCTACCGCCACGCCGGAGTAGCCGCTACGGTTCAGGCAACAGCCGATGGAGGCGCACACGTGCAGTTCACGGAACCGCAACCAGCCGTGACTCCCGGGCAAGCGATCACACTTTACGCGGGAACACGGGTACTGGGCGGTGGCTGGATCGAAAAGCCCACTTCTTGATTTGTGTACAGATCCTCAGGCAACATTACGGGAATAACTTAGCCCGAACAGCATCATGTTAGTTGTGCGAGTGATCTTCGGACCAGGGCGGTTCCTGATTCGAAACTCGTGGGAGGAATTGAACATGATGTTGCGACATCTCTTCGCTGGCCTGGGTCTGTGCGCGGTTCTCGGCCTTTCCATTGGCTGCGACGCCAAAAAGGTTGACGACGCCAAGAAGGCAATCGAAAAGGGCGGCGACAAGCTCAAGGATGAAACGGTCAAGCCGATCGAAGAGGCAATGCCCAAGATCCAGGACAAGATCAAGAGCATGGCGGGCGATGCTCAGGTTTCCGCACAATCGGCCTTCGACGGACTCAAGAAACTGGTCGAAGAGTTCAAGGCTTCTCCGAGCGACAAGATGAAAGATCTGGTCAAGCCGTTGATGGAGAAGTTCGAAGCGTTGAAGAAGTCGGTCGGAATGTGATGACTGGGTGAACGCTCCCACAACTCATGAACCCACGCACCTGCGAAGTGCGTGGGTTCTTCATTTCGCTTACACCATCCCCCAGAGGCGACGAAGCCCCCACTCCGCGCCCAGCAACAGCGCAAAGAGCGCGAGCCAGGCGGGCAGGAAGCCATGCGAATGGTTCCGCCGCCAGTCCGGGTAGTAGCGGGGCTTTGGCTTCACCGTTTCCATCGGCTGAGCTTTCATCTCTTTCAGAAACGCCGGCAGGTCTTCGAGTCGCAATGCTTTGCCACCGGTTGGTACCGCGAGGCGAGACAGGAAGTCGTGGTCGGCATTGAGGCGAACCATTTCATCGGATGTATCGGGAATCGCGATGAACTTGGCCGTGGCACGGTGCAGCAGCGGTTGCCCATCGGGGCCCAGCATGAGCTTGCCTTCGATGTCCTTCTTGGGGCTGGTGAGCAGGACAAAGTATTCGCCCTTCACTTTCGGGCGGAAGAGCACCTTCGCTCCGTCCTTGTCGCGGACCACGGTTTCCGCTCGCGCTTTGTCGAACTCGGCTGGGTCGGGCTCCGCCATCCCTTCGGGTAGCGGCACGATCTTCACCGTCATCTCGGCGTTGGGGTCTTCGCTTCCGCTCGGTAGTTTTACCCCCACGCGAATGGTCTGTTCGCCATTCACCTTGAGTTGCCGCTGCGCCGGCCGGGCGAAGGCCTGGCCTTCCTCTTCATCCTGATGGGCGAGCCAGAGTACCACGTTCTTCCAGAAGCGCGAGTGGATTTCGGTGCCTTGCCGGGTCTTCGGTTGGCCGAGCTTTTCCCAAAGGTAGGTATCGAATGCACCAAACGCCAGGACGCGGCCACGGGCACCATCGCCGATCTGCCAGCCCACCAGGAGTGGATCGCGATTGTCCGGCTTGGACGTGCCAGCGGGAACGACCTGGATTTCGGGCGAGGCCCAGGCGTAGACCGTGGCGACGGGTTTGCGGGTCATCTTGTTGTAGCCGGTGATACGGGCACGCGGGCGGTACTCGTTCACCTCGTTCCAGAGCGTGACCGACTCCCTGAGTTCCTTCGAAAGTTTCATCATCTTGCCCAGCCCCTCTTCAGTGGGAACGGTCTGGTACAAGTCGATCGGCCGCTGTGTACCTTTTTCCACATTATCGACGATCACGGATTGCAACCCATTTGGCCCCGGAACCGGTTGCGGCACCAACACGGGTAGCAACTCTTCAGGCATGCCCCGAAAGGCGTGCTCGCCGCCCAGAAAGATGAGCCCCATGCCGTTCTTCCGCACCCGCTCGGCAATCTTCTGCAGAATTGCGGGATCGACTTGCTTGAGCTGCTCGGCCGTGATGTTCCCAATGATCAAGACATCGTACGCCTGGGCATCGAGATCGAGGAACTCGCGTTCACTCGCCGTCGGCGGGAGATCGCTTTGGCGAATGACCTCGTTGAGGTCGAACCGCTTTTCGCTGCGGAGTACGTCACGCAGGCGGGTTTCTTCCCACCGCAGTCGATCGATGATCAGCACCCGCACGCCATCCTTCGTGACCGTCAAGTAGGTTTCCGATGCGTTGTTGTCGAAATCCTTCTCGCCATTGAGCTTCACAAGCTCGCCGTCGCGTTCCTGCCCGATGAGCAACTTCACCTTGATCTCGCCTCGGGTCGGCGGAGCCTTCACCGTGATCCGCACCTTGTTGTCTTTCTCCTTCTCGAGTCGCACTTCTTCGGTCGCCACCGGCACACCATCGAAGAACACCCGGGCCACGACTGGTGTGTTGGCGAAGCCATAGGCTTGCACAGTGCCAACCACGGTGACATCCGTCTTGATGGAGGCGGGTGAGGGATCGCATTCGAGAGCGGAAACGATGATATCCTGGGTGTTCGGATCGGTGTTCTCCGAGCCAACCGTGAAGGTGGAGATCGGCGTGTTCCGACGGCCCCACCGGGTGGCCTCGGCGATCGCGGAGAACGTTTCCCCATTGTCGGCACCATCGCCGATGATGAGGTGGCCACGCAGGAATCGCTCGCCTTGCCACCGCTCGAACGTCTTGTTCAGGTAAGTTCCGTAGTCGGATCGCTTGCCGTTCGCCTGCGATGTGGGTGTCCAACGCGAGGTCGTTTCGTTGAAGTCCGGCGTCGAGAACTGGTACAACTCCACGCGAACGTTTTGTTCCTCGGCCAACTCGTCGAGCAGTGGTTGGGCCTTTTCGAGCACCTTGCGCACCGCCTCGATGCGGGCCTGGCTTCCCACTTCGTCTTCTACGCTCATGCTCTCGGAAGTATCCACGCCAATCAGCAGAACAGAGGGAATCTTGGGTTCTTCCTGAATGCCAACACTGGGCCGCAAGGCGGTTAGCAAGGTGACTGCCAGCGCGAGCAATCGCAGCATCAGCACGATGAGAATCCGGCGGCGGTTCGCATTCGGGTGTCCGGTATAGGTCCACACCGTCAGAATCACGAGCAGGAGCGCCACCAGACCCAGCGCGGGCAATCCCAGTGGATAGAGCGACCACGGATACGCGGGGCGGGTCGTGGAGAAGATCTCGTTCATACCGTACTCGCTCCCAATCCAGTCGCTGTTCCTGGGACTGCGGTCGCCCCCACTACTACTATTATTCCTGGGACCGCGGTCGGCCCGACCGCTCTTCACCAACGGACCGGTGTGCTCACACACACCGCTCGCACAAGCCATCTGCTCAACCAACTGCCTTCCCTGGGACCGCGGTCGTCCCGACCGCTCTTACACTCACATGCGGGCTAGAAGCCCGCGGTCCCAGGAAAAAACTCACACCGCTCGCCGAACCACTCTACCTGGGACCGCGGTCGGCCCGACCGCTCTGCGCTCACCTGCGGGCTAGAAGCCCGCAGTCCCAGGATAAGACTCATACCGCTCAACCAACTGCTTCGTCCGCAGTCTCGTTCACCAGTACCGCCGACCGGGGTAGCCAGCCTACAACACCGCTTGCAAGTTGCACTTGCAACCATCCCCCACGCCGATTCAGTTCGCGGGCTTCCGTACCGGCCGGTAGCGCGTTCTCCAGTCGTGCCGGGAATCCTTCAGCGTTCCCCCGGCGAAGTGTCGCTTCCGATGCCACAACCACCAGTGGCAACGCTTCGTCGGCCCGGTTGCGGTGATCCTGCCGCCACAACAGCCCGAGCAATACAAGCGCGATGAACGCCAGGCCCACGAACGCAAGATACCAAACCGTGCGAGTCATGGCGAAGCGGGTGAGCCCAACCCAAACCAGTAGCCAGAGAAAACCGGCCAGGAACCATGCTTCGGTTGGCGACATCCGGGCACTCACGCTGGGTGCGTGTGTCGGTCGGCACTGGGTCGCCAGATTCCCGACGAGGGGATAAGCCACTGTGCCGCGTGCGTCTTCGAGGGCCACTTGCAACGAGCGATTCCACCGCGTCACCTCTAGCCCTTCGTGCAGCGCCACAATGGCCGCCGGGAGGTTTCCGGCCAGGCGGTGAGCATGAGCCCGATTCAAAGCCAACTCCGGATTGTGGTGGTTCCTCCGCCACAGTTCATCGTAGGCAGCGGCCGATTGTGCAAACGCGGGGCGTGCTTTGACGGCATCGGTTCGGAGCGCGATTCCCTGAGCAAATGCCTGTTCCGCACTCGCCAGAAGATCGGCATCGGAGCTGGGATTGGCCGAACAATCGGTTGCCAGGTACACGAGCAACAGGATTGCGAGCGCCGCCCGCACCATCATGCATCCTCCAGTTGAGCGATCAGCGCTTCGGCCGCAGCAACAGGTGCAACCATCGATTCACCGGATGGTGCGAACCGTGCCGCGTCGCAGCGTTGCAACACCTCGGCGACGGCCTCGCACACAGTATTCTGGACCTCCAGGTCGCGCAACGCTTGGGCCACTTCCGTTGGCGTCACAATACCAGGCTGAAGGGCAAAGCGTGCCTGAAGGTAACCGAGCACCGCAGCGGTCGTGGCAGCAGGTGGGTCGGGAGACCGTGGAGCACGATTGAGCAGATCCACGGCTCGCCGTGCCGCGCGACTCCGGCGAATTCGAGCCAGTCGGTGCGCTCCCGGATAGACTTGCCGCCACGTTGCGTACCACAGCACCGCGAGCAGCGGAATGATCACGCCAAGGAGTACCCAGGCCGTCCGGACGGGGCCGGTGTTCGCACGTTGCAAGAGCGTCAGTCCCGTGGCGATGCGGAACAGGTGTTCGGGTTCTCCTAACGGCACGGGAGGGGGTGCGAGCTTCGGTGGTGCAGTGGTCACAGTGATTGGCACATACCTGGCCCGAGCGGTGGGGTATTGCGAACCGAGCGGACCACCCGCATTGTAGAAGCGAAACTCCAACGTTGGCACGCGATCCACGGAGCGGTTACGAGGCCGCAAGCGATACGGAAAGCTCACGGTCCGGGAATCGGCTGCCGGCGCGAGCGCAACCCCATCGGTGATCACGAAGCGATCCTGAAACTCGGGTAGCTGACTGAGTGGTGGGCGGATGACCTGGGGCGGGTTTGTTGCGCCGGTAATCACGAGTGTGGCGAGAATTTCGCCGTCTTCCAGAACGGTGGTGCGATCGAGCTTCCAGGCCACTTCGATACGGCTCCCCGCAGCCCCATAGTAATGCGTGGTCGGCTCACCCGGGCGTGCGGGCTCCTGTGCCTGGGCGGCACCACTGATCAGCAACAGGAGCGCAATCACCACAAGAAGCAGCGTGGCTCGCACTGGCGGGTGCTCCCTCATCCGTGACCTTTACCAATCGTTGAGGCCGGGGCGTTCGCCGCCGTACAGTGTTCGCAGTAAGTCCTGGCGATCTTTCTTGAGGCGTTCGGCTGTTCGCCGCAGGTATTCTCGGGTGTCTTCCGGGCTGAGCACCTGGACCTGATCACTGTTCTGAAGCGGTTGCAGATGGCTGCTGCCCGGCGCAGGTGCTTGCCCGGGGTTGTTGGTCGTACCGGCACCAGGAACGAGTTGATCCGTGAAGGACGGGTTGCGGGATCCACTGTTCCCTTTACCCGGTTCTGTAGCTCCCGGTTGCAACTCCGATCCTATGTCTCCCGAACCGAGGATGTTGCTGCGGGGATCGTCTTCCTCTATGGGACGATTGTCGTTCGGCGATTCGAGTTGGCTCGCGCTTTTCCGGGCCTGGTTCCAGAGAAGCTTGGCGAGTTCCAGGTTGTGGCGGGCGTCGGCCTTCAACGGTTCATCGTCGACTTCCGAATCAAGGCAATTCTCGAAGCACGCAATCGCCGAACGATACACAGGGGCCGTGTCACCCCGGTACAGCAAGGACGTGCCGCGGTTGTACCACGCCTTCGCGGTTCGATCGACCGGGCAGGCAGCGTCTTGCAACACGCGAGCATAGAGGAGTTCCGCCTCGCGGAGATCGACTTTCTCGCCACGCTGGAACAGCACG
This sequence comes from Gemmata sp., assembly GCA_041749835.1. Lineage (GTDB taxonomy): Bacteria > Planctomycetota > Planctomycetia > Gemmatales > Gemmataceae > Gemmata. The sequence goes on from JBGTAO010000135.1 coordinate 9,541, forward strand.
GCCGCCCGATTGAACGCGACCAAACCGGGGTCGGCAGTCCGTTCCTCGGCGGCGACGTACAACTGATCGGCTTCGTCTTTATTCCCCGCTCTGAAAGCCGCGTTGGCTCGTCGAATCAATTCCTCCGGCGACTCGGCTGGTGAAGTCGGAGCGGCCGCGCACACGCCCAGCGCGAGTACTACCAGAGCAACAACGGTTCGAGGATCGCGTGCGAACATGGAACTTCTCCGGGCCACGGTCACTATCATTTTACCCGAGCGGAGGCGAACGGGGCACGTCTCAACTTGCGCGCAGCCAACCGATGGCAAACAGCAGCAGCGCCAGGAATAGGAACCACAGGTAGCGTTCCTTGGGCAGCGGAACCGATTCGTCACTCAAGACCCGGCTTGGCTTGGGTTCGATTTTCGATCGAAAGAATTCGGTCAATTGCGGCGTCTCACGCTGGGCCGCCAGAAACTGCCCGCGAGTTTCAGCCGCGATCTGCTGGAGTGGTTCTTGCTGCAGTTGTGTGCCAATCCGGTCTTCGCCCAGCACCAGCACGGCGGGTGTATTCGGATTTCCCACGCCAACCGTATGCACAGGCATCTGCGCTGTTCGTGCTCGGTCGGCACCGCG
>JBGTAO010000136.1:0-6478 GCA_041749835.1 Gemmata sp.
GCCTCGGCGAGTTGAGAGTTCTCGGCCACGAAGACCGTGAGCGGGTGCTGTTCGGGCATCATCACCTCCAAAGGGGTTATCAGGCTTGGGCCAACGACCATAAGCGTGCGTCGCCAGAGTTGGCGCTTCCGTCTGGACCAAAGGCCGTGTTGCCAGACACGTAGCAGGGCTCTCCGATTGCCAGTGGGTTCCACCGATGGCAGGATTTCGCAAGAATTCTACTGATCCACATGAACTACATCGTGCCTTTGTTTCCGAGGGGCGTGGGTTGTTTTCAGATGTTACTTGGACGGAATCAACCCTTCATAGCCGTTAATTAAATCACCATGCCCCTCCAGGAGCAAGGCTTCGCAGAATCGGTTGATCCTGAACAATGCGGATCTTGTTGAATAGGTTAGCAGCGCATGCGTGGGTGCCGTCAGCGTACCCGCAACTTCCCAACCTCACCAAGGGAGTCTCATGTACAAGCTCTGCGCAGTGATCCTCTGCACCATTCTTGCGTGGCCCAGTTTGGGCGTTGCGCAACCGGTACGCAAGTACGACGACAAGGGTGCCCCACCGTTCAAAGTGCTGAAAGAAGGCGAGAACCCACCGCTCGATGCGAATGACAATTTCGTGATCGGGCCGAAGTACGTTCCAGCACCGGAGCGCAAGGCGGTCGATGGTGTTCCCCAAGGAAAGATCATGCAATTTGTGATCGATTCCAAGGAAACCAAGCTCCTCAATCCCGGCATTGCACGCAAGGTGTTCGGTAAGGTCGATCCGAGCAACCCGAAGACGCTGATCGTCGAGACTCACGACATCGACTACAAACGTGCCATCACGGTTTACATTCCAGCGCAGTACCAGGAAGGCACTGAAGCGCCATTCATGGTGATCCACGACGGCCCCGGCCCCAACAAGAATCCCACTTCGAATTTGAAGACCATCCTCGATAACCTCATTGCGCAGAAGCGCATTCCGCCCATTGTCGTCATTCACATCCAAAACGGCGGCGGCGACGCCCAGGGGCACCAGCGTGGGAAGGAATACGACAACATGAACAGTGTGTTCGCGGACTACATCGAGGATGAGGTGCTGCCTCGTGTGGAAAAGAACTGCAAGGTGAAGCTGACCAAAGACCCGGATGGCCGCGCCGCAATGGGCAACAGTTCCGGCGGCTCGGCAGCGCTTATCATGGCCTGGTTCCGCAACGATCTTTACCACCGCGTCCTGACGACCTCGGGCACATTCGTGAATCAGGCTTGGCCGTACGATGCAAAGTATCCCGATGGTGCCTGGGGCTTCCACGAGACGCTGATCCCCGAGGAACCGAAGAAGCCCATCCGCATATTCATCTCGGTCGGCGACAAGGATTTACTCAATCCCAATGTGATGCGCGACGGGATGCACGACTGGGTGGAAGCGAATCATCGGATGGCAAAGGTGTTGAAAGAGAAGGGTTATGAATACCAGTACCTGTTCTGCCAGGGTGCCGGTCACAGCATTGGCAACGCCCAGTCCCAATTCCTGCCGCACGCAATCGAATGGGTTTGGAAGGGATACGGGGAAAAGAAGGGGAAGTAGTCGTCACGGCTTTTCCCTTGATCGTCATTGTTGCGACTTCCGACCGGGCCGGTAGCCGGTCGGCTGACCTGGCCCCGGAGTTCGCTCGCCCGCTTACACTCACCGGGTTCGAACTGGTGTGGTTGTGGTGGCTCTACAACCCAGGGGTTCCTGATTACCGGACCATGGTTGGTCGAGTTTCGCCCCAACCCGATCACAAGTGGTTATCGGAAGCGATATTCCTGTCACACCTCGCAGTTTTTGCGACAAGTCACGGTGTAGAGTTTGTGTACTCACTTTTCGAGGAGTGCGGATTGATGCACCCACCCGCCTTATCATCCACGCCCCTGTCCGAGGAAGCGGAGTTGAACGGCTCGACCACCCACGAATCCTCGTCGTCGCCGGTTCCCCCAACGCGTCGTTCGGACTCTTCGCTGACTGGGGCTGAGAACGACACTCGACTACTCCGGGGTCCGATATCGTCCCGTGATGCCAAGACCAAGCGCTGGACCATCCGAAGTAAGTTTTGGGCCGCCGGGATCGTTGGCGTTTTGCTGATCCTGATGTTGATTTTCCGGAGCTTTTGGGCGGAGAAACTGTTTGGCAAGACTCCCTACAGTGGCCCGACCTGGACGGTCCCCCGGGAAAAGCTCAAAGTGACCATCATCGAGCGTGGCACTCTGGAATCGGCCAAGAATGGCGACATCGTCTGCACGGTTCGGTCTGGCACGCGGGGTAGCACGGTCGCAACGACCATCAAGTGGGTGATCGACCCAGGAACCCAGGTCGTCAAAGGCGATAAGCTCGTCGAACTCGATTCTTCCGGGTTCGTTGAGCAGCTCAAAGATCAACAAATCAAAGTGGATCAGGCCAAGGCCAACTGGATCACGGCAGATGAACAATTCCGGATTCAGGAGAGTCAGAACGAAAGCGATCTTGAGACGGCCAACAACGCATTGAGCCTGGCAGAAATCGACCTCGAGAAGTACCAAAAGGGCGAATACCTACAAGCCCTGGAAGATGTCGAAGGCCGCCTCGCGATTGCGAAGTCGGATGTCTTCGCCAATGCAGCGCGTGCCAACTGGGCGGCTCGGATGGTGAAGCAAGGGTACATGAGTAGTGCCCAGGCCCAATCGGATGAGTCACGGCTTCAATCGTCCCAGATCACTGTGACGAAACTGGAGACCGAAAAGCGAATCCTGGTCGATTTCACGAAGGGGCGAACGATTCAGGATCTGAAAGCCAAACTCGCTGAGGCCAAACGTGCTGTGGAGCGCGTGAAGAGCCAATCCAAAGCGAAACTGGCTCAAGCCGATGCCGACCGCTTGGCCAAGGAGTCCGTGAACAAGCAAGAGTTGACTCGGCATCAGGAAATCGAAGATCAGATCGCGCGATGCATCATCCTGGCACCCCAGGACGGTTTGGTGGTCTATTACCTCTCCGATCAGGCCCGTGGTGGTGGAGGCTCGCAGCAATCGATCGTGGCCCAGGGGGAACCGGTCCGTGAAGGCCAGAAGCTGATGCAGATTCCGGATCTGACCCAGATGCTCGTCAACGTCCGCGTCCACGAGGCCATGGTTTCCGCGCTGCGGAACCAGAAGGGCACTGGCAACAACGATGGCTGGCAACCTGCCGAGATTCGGATCGACGCTGTTCCTCAGCGCATCTTTAAAGGGCATGTCCGAGCCGTGGATACTGTCGCCGGCCAACAGGACTGGTTCGCCGCGGACGTCAAACTCTACAAGACTGTCGTCTCAATCGACGAGCAGGTGGAAGGCCTCAAGCCAGGAATGAGCGCGGAAGTGACGATCTACGCCGAAGAGAGCGTCGAGGACGTGTTGGTCGTGCCCGTCCAGGCGATCATCGGCACCATTAGCTTGGGGGCCAAGCCACAATGCTTCGTGGTCGGGGCAGACGGGCAGCCACAGTTGCGCGATATTGTCCTGGGCATGAGCAATCAGCGGTTGGTTGAGGTGAAATCTGGCCTTCAAGAAGGGGACAAGGTAGTCCTTGATCCCGGCCCTTTGTTGAATGCGAGCGGACAAACGAATTCCGACCTGAGTGGCCAAAAGAGTAGCGATGGCACGGCCGGGTCCAACGGTAGCATGAAGTAGATCGTCCCCGACCGGGTCCGAGGGAACTGCTAATGCCAGCCGTTGCTCAGGTCAGCAATCTTGTCAAGCAATACCACATGGAAGAGGTGGTCGTTCCGGCCCTCGCCGGAGTGACACTCTCGTTCGAGGAAGGAGATTTCATTGCCCTGATGGGGCCTTCCGGATCGGGCAAATCGACTCTCCTGAACTTGCTCGGTTGCCTCGACCGCTGCACAAGCGGTCATTATTATCTTGGCGATGAGGACGTTGCCTACATCGACGACGATCAACTGTCTCGTGTCCGCAGCAAGTACCTCGGCTTCATTTTTCAGGCCTACAACCTACTGCCCCAATATACCGTTGTCGAAAATATCGAGATCCCGCTCCTCTACCAGGGTCGCCCGCTCACGCCGGAAACGCGGGCACGCTGTATTGCACTCGCCGAGTTGGTCGGGTTGAAAGACCGACTGCACCACCGGCCGACACAACTCTCAGGCGGCCAACAGCAGCGGGTGGCCATCGCTCGCGCACTCGTGAACGACCCTCATGTCATTCTGGCCGACGAACCTACGGGGAACCTCGATTCGCACACCAGTGACGAGATCATGCAGTTGCTCCGCAAGCTGAATGCCGCGGGCAAGACGATCATCATGGTGACGCACGAAAACGAAATCGCGGCGTGGGCTCGCCGTGTCGTTCGCCTTCGCGACGGTCGCGTTGAGTCCGATATCCGAAACGACGTAGCGCACCCGCAGCTTTCTGCTCCGCCGGAACTGGAGACAAACGAATCCGCCCCTTCTCGGGATGGATCGTCGGCAGGGTTTGCACGATTCTCCGCAGTCTGGGCCAAGGGGCTCAGCAGTCTCGTGTTGGCACTTCGCAGTCTCTGGCTGCACAAGTTGCGTTCGGTCCTTTCGGTCCTCGGCATCATCATTGGCACTGCCTCGGTGATCGCGCTCATGGCCTTCGGCCGGGGGAGTATGGAGGACGCCCTTGCGGACATCCGGCGTCAGGGCACGAACAATGTGATTATCACGAGCATGAAACCGGTAGACGCACAACCAAGCGCGAAGCCGTCCTGGGAGGTCCGGTATGGCCTGACCTGGGAGGACTTCGACCGCTTCCAGATGGATTCGGTTGTGGGTCGGGTACCGATGCGCATTTTCCCGAGTGAGGTTCGACACATCGCGCGGAAAGCCGATGCCCGTGTTGTGGCGACCACGGAAACGTATGCGAAAATCAATCAGTTCGAGTTGGCCGCCGGTCGATTTCTCCGCGATGGTGAGGATCAGAACGACGATGGTGATGCACAACGGCTCCGGAACGTGGTCGTGCTCGGCGCTGGCCTTGCCAAGGAACTCTTCCCATACGAAGAAGCAGTCGGCCAAACCGTGGCCATGAACAAGGCCCAGTATCTGGTCGTGGGGGTGATCAAGGATCGTCTGCCGCAAGGTTCGGGCGAGTCCGAGGAGCGCTTCAACAACGATATCTATATGCCGATCCGGACTTGCCGGGTGCGCTTCGGTGAGCGGTTGCTGTTTCGACAGGGTTCGAATGTGCTGATGGAAAATGTCGAGTTGCATCAGATCACGTTAACTGTCGCAGACATCGATCAGGTCAAGAGCACCGGAGCCATCGTGACCGAGATGTTGAAGCGCACCCATCCGCGAAAAGATTGGCGGGTCTCCGTTCCACTCGACCGCCTGAAGCAAGCGGAAGACGCTCGCGACCGGTACAACATGCTGTTGATGTTGATCGCGTCCATTTCACTACTCGTTGGTGGCATCGGCATCATGAACATCATGTTGGCAACCGTCACGGAACGGACACGGGAAATCGGCATCCGCCGCGCACTGGGGGCACAGCGCGGGGACATCACGATGCAGTTCATCATCGAGGCCGTCGTGCAAACCAGCATTGGCGGACTGCTCGGCCTCGGGATGGGTCTTGCTATGGTGTTCGGTATTCCCGCCATCTGGAGCGTCTTCACTCATAAGCCTCTTCCCGCTCAGGTCGATGTGCTATCGATCTTCCTCTCGTTGTGCGTGGCCATTGGGGTTGGTGTCGTGTTTGGTTGGTACCCCGCCCGCCGTGCTTCACTCCTTGACCCAATCGAGGCACTTCGACACACCTAGCCCGAACCGTGTTCCGCCGTTTGGTATGAATTGGCGTCACAGATTCGAACAGTTACGACAATCCCCTGTATGCGAAGGAATGACGCTCAGAAACGGTCCCAGTTCGAATTGCTAATTGTGGAGCACCATGTCCGGCTGCGTGCGTTCGTGCGATCGCTGGCGGTCGATCCGGACTGGGTCGATGACATCGCACAAGAGGCGTTCCTGACAGCCTACCGCGAATGGGACTCGTTCGACTCGTCACGAGACTTCGGGAAGTGGGTCCGCGGGATCGCCGCGAATATCGTCCGCAACGAGGTTCGCAAAAACGCACGGCGACGCCGCATCCTGCACACCGAACTCGCCGAACTCCTCCTGCGCCGACAACAATCCGAACCAACTGAGCCGTCGGAATTGCTGACGGTCGAGGTCGTCCGGGACTGCTTGGACAAGCTGCCACAACGGAGCCGTGAGGTCGTCCAGGCCCGATACCGGGATGGAAACACGGCTCCGGAGTTGGCGAAACAGTACCAGCTGACCCCTGAGAATGTGAGGCAGATGTTGGTCCGGATTCGACAACAAATCAAGGCGTGTGTCGAGGTCCGGACACAGAAGGAGGCGGGACGTGCGTGAGACCCGCTTTGAAGAACTCCTGGGCCGATTGCTCGACGACGAGTTGACGCCCGCCGAACTCACCGAACTCGTGCGACTGGCCGCGGACGACCC
>JBGTAO010000137.1:0-4751 GCA_041749835.1 Gemmata sp.
GCGGCTGACCGCCGATTACGTCGAGTTCATCACTCGCCGTGAGGCTGAACGTCGGCGAGTTGAGCAACTCGACGAGGCCGCAAAGGCTCGGGCCGTAGAGAATTCGCCTGAGCGATTATTGGCCCGCGTCCGCGAACTTGAGCAGAGGCTGGGGTTGGCTTCGGCATCGGTCGGCAGGTAAACTTCCACTTGTGCGGGTTGATTGGCACGATGCCGGGCGTGTGATGGCGCCCTTGTCCCGCTCAGTACCAACCAGTGTGAAGGTTAACGCGTCTGCTGACATAGTGGTATCGTAGCATGGTGCCTGGCGGTAGCCAATCGTCAAACATTATCTTGGCTACGCTCTGGGCATGGGAAAGTTACTCTGAGGTGAGCCACACGACTAGGTATTCGTCTTTGCGTGTCTGGTTTGCAGAGTGTGTTTGACAAGTTGCATCATTCGCGGGACAATCTGCACGTTTGTGCTGGAACAAATGGGATATGGCGTACTGAGATAACTTAATATGGGGAATCTGCCATGCGAGCAGGAATCTTGGTCCTTGCAGCTCTCATATTCATCCTCGGCTGCAAAAAATCAGCGGATCGCCAAACCCATACGGGTAAGGACAACCTCAACTTGAGTGTGAACAAAGACAACCGGGCTACGGACGGGAATAAGGAGAGCAAAAACGCGGGTGAGCCAAAAGACTACACACGTGAGTTCAACGCACTATGCGTATGGTGTGAAGAATCCGTAAACGAGATTGGCAAAATCAAAAAAGCTAACCCGATTCGGGGCAACGAGTTGGCAAATAGCAAACTGGAATACCTTCGTCGGGAGATAGAGGGCAAAACCGTCTACTGGCGAGTCAAGGTTAGGGGGATAGATCCAGCGGGCAGCGTCTTGGTCGAATCTTTCCACCGCACCCAACATGAAATGATCAATAACGGACACCGCATTAAGTACTACGATTTCAAGCTGTCTGTCCCGTTGCAGGAACAACATAGTTTCAGTGGTGAAGACCTCGCGGATGACCCCATTTACCGCATCAATCAGGTTCCCACGTCGAAACTACGCGAACTCAATATCGGAGAGTTCGTGCAGATGACAGGCACCGTAGCTAAGGTGGACTATCACAATTCCTTCACGATTAAGTTGGATGGCGTGAAGCTTGATTGATGCTACTCAAGTCAGCCAACTTGGGCCCAACGCTCTCCAGAGGGGTGATTTCCGGGCCTCAAGTGTAACCCGGGGTGTAACCGAAAGGGTGACCGATGCAAAACCCCTGGGAATTCCAGGTGATTGAGAAGCTGTTCTTCGGTTTCCTAAACCGGGGGTCACAGGTTCAAATCCTGTCGGGGGTACTCTATCACTTCAGTAATCCCAATACCTCACGACAGGCAACTTCGAGTTGCACATCGTTCGCTGTTGGCAGGTGGAATGCGACCACCTGGCGGAGGGCGGTGCGGAACTCGTCGCGGGCAGTGGCGAACTCGTGATGCAGTCTTGCCGGGTCCTCATTCCACTTCGCCGCGATATCGCGGATCGGCATTCCCATCTGAAAGCGGAGCCGCAGTAACTCGACGCGCCGGACGGCCCGTTCGCCAGACACGGCCGCGGCTTCGGCTTGAACTCGGGCAGCTTCCTTCAAGAGTGACCGTGCCCAGGCCTTGTCGAAGGCACGCGAGAGACTGGTGTCGTCGGCCGGTCGATCGTCGGGAAGTGGGTGTGCGGGTCGATGTTTCTCTTCGTACCGTCGGGCGATGTTGCGCAATACTCCGTTGAAGTAGGCCCGGAACCCCTCGGGATGTAGCTCGACCGCCTTCTCCAGCACGCCGTTGGCCTTGAAACACTCGACGAACACATCCTGCACGGCATCATCGAGGACCGGGAACAGCGACGAACGCTGCCAACGACTGGTGAGGTAGCTCTGAGCGATCGGCTGGTAGAGCCGGGCGAACCGCTCGCGTGCCGGGCCGTCGCCACCGGCTGCGGCGTGGATCAGCGTCCAGCAGGTGGCGTCGGTCGGAGTCATTTCTTCTCCGCCCTCTTCTCCAACTCCGCCATCAGCTTCTTGAAGTCCTCCCGCTCGCGGAGCGGGTCGAGGTCGGTCTCCTTCTTCATGTGGGTGGCGTCCTTGAAGCCGGCCTGTACGGCCTTGTGCAACAACTCCATTGCCCGGTCGGCGTACTGTTGCTTCTTGTCGGCGATCTTGCTGCTGACGACGGCGTAGAAGCAGGCCAAACTGTACCACTGTTCGTCATTCAGGTTCGGTGTCTTCGTCAACTCGGCAACGTCGGCAACCGCGTCGGCGACCAGGCCGGCATGAAGTCGCGTTTTCACACGACTGACGCGAACTTCGTACTGTTCAGCCGGTGGGCAGAGTTCGATGACCCGATCCCAATCCGTCACGGCATCGGCATGTTTCCCAATCGCTATGTACGCCAGCGCTCGGTTATGGTGGCTATTGCTCAAAAACTCCTTTGCTTTCGCCTCGCGTGGCTCGGCCCGATGGACCAGGGCGAGAGTGGCGATGGCCTTGTCGTACCAACCAACGCTTTCGCCCGCACGCCCGCTGGTGCGGACCACTTCACCGAAATTGCAGTAGCTCGCTCCCAGGTCAATTTGATAGCCGGGCACGGAGGGAAAGTCGGCGATCAACTTCTCCCGGATCGCGAGGGCTTTGCGGTGCTGTTCCTCCGCAGCCGCACGCTTCCCCTGAAGGTTGAGTACAGCCACCAAGTTGCCGTGGCTACCGGCCAATGCCTGGCGATAGGCAGGTACGGAGGGGAAGTCGGCAACCAGTTTTTCCTGGATAGCCAACGCGGTGCGGAATCGCTCTTCCGCTTCCGCTCTTTTTTCCAGACTGATCAGCAGAGTCCCCATGCTGTTGTGGCTGTGGGCTAGATCCTGCCGATAGGCGGGCACGGAGGGAAAGTCGGCGACCAGCTTCTCCCGGATGACCAACGATTGGCGATACTGCTCCTCCGCCTCTTTCGGTTTCTCCAGTTGGACCAGTTGCCCCAGCCCGAACTGGCTGTAGGCCAGATCTTGGCGAGAGGCGGGAATGGAGGGAAAGTCGGCGGCCAGTTTCTCCCGGATAACCAGCGATTTGCGATAGTGCTCCTCGGCTGCCGTTCGTTTTCCCAAACTGGTCAGTAGATTCCCCACGCTGATATGGGTGTGGGCCAGATCTTGACGAAAGTTCGGCACGGAGGGGAGGTCGGCGACCAGCTTCTCCTGGATCTGCAGAGCTTCGCGGTACTGCGCCTCCGCCTCCGCTCGCTTCCCCAGACTCACCATCAGAACCCCAAGGCTGGTAAGGCTCCTCGACAGGAGCTGGTCATAGGCGGGTTCGGCGGGAAAATCAGCCACCAATTTCCGGGAGCCGTCCCGAGCCATTTGAAATGCCATTATTCCTTGTTCACTGCGACCCAGTCGGTATTCGATGTTCCCGACTCGAAGTTCCGCGATCACAGTGCGGTAGCGAGTTTGCTCATCGTCTGCTTTTTCGCCTGCGAACTGCCGGTAGTACGTCAACACCTCGATCAGGAACTTCTTCTGGTCGGCGCTGATCTCCTTCTGCGTGGTGAGCGAATCGCCGGTGACCTCGGACGTCATGGTGTCAAGTACATCCCGGGTCCGGTCGCGGGCCTTCTCGGCCTTCGCACGCTGCTCGACGGCAATCACCCGTTGGTCTGCCTCGGCTGCCCGGGCCCGTTCCTTCTCGGTCGCCTCGTCGCGTGCGAGCTTGGCTTGCTGTCGGGCCTCCAGTAGCCCAAGGGTAGTCCCAACCACACCCGCCAACAGGGCAAACAACACGAGGCTCGCGGCGATCACCTGGCCTTTGTGCCGACGGACGAACTTCGTCACGCGATATGCCGTGCTCGGCGGGTGCGCCAACACAGCCTCGCCAATCAGGTAGCGGTTCACGTCGGCGGCGAAGCCGTTGGCCGTCTCGTAGCGGCGGGCGCGGTCCTTCTCCAGCGCCTTCATCACGATCCAGTCGAGTTCGTTGCGGAGCAGGCCCGTCAGCTTCTTCGGCTCGGTGCCGCGGCTGGCAGACAGGCTCGGCAGTGCATCGGCGGTACTCAGCTTCGTGCTCGGTCGCGGCGGTTCCTCCTCGCGTACCACCCGCAAGATTTCCAGAAGGCCCCGCTTCTCGAGATCTTTGCGGGCAAACGGCGGCGAGCCGGTGAGCAGTTCGTACAGCAGCACGCCGAGCGAGTAGACGTCTGACCGCGTGTCGATGTCGAGGTTGTTCAGTGATGCCTGTTCGGGGCTCATGTACTGTGGTGTGCCAACCACGCCGCCGAACGCGGTTTCGATCGTCTGCTCGGTGAGCGTGCCGCCGGTGGCCTTGGCGACGCCGAAGTCGATCACCTTCGGCACCGGCTTGTCGTCGTACAGCGCGATCAGCACGTTCGACGGCTTGATGTCGCGGTGGATGATCCCCTTCTGGTGAGCGTGCTGAATCGCCTGGCAGACGGGGACGAACAGTTCCAGCCGCTCCTTCGGCGTCAGCTTTCGTACGTCGCAGTATTCGTTGATCGGCACGCCTTTGACCAGTTCCATCACGAATAACGGCCGGCCGTCGTGCAAACCGCCATCGAGCACCTTGGCGATGTTCGGGTGGTCCATGACGGCGAGCGCCTGCCGTTCGGCCTCGAACCGGGCGAGCACCTGCTTCGAGTCCATGCCAGCCTTGATCAGCTTGACGGCGACCTTCCGCTTGACCGGTTCGGACTGGTGCGCCACCCAGACGCTGCCC
>JBGTAO010000138.1:0-3903 GCA_041749835.1 Gemmata sp.
ACCTTGAGGACATCGCGCTCACGCTGACTCATCTCCACACGGTTCCGGGCTTGTACCTCGATCATCTCGCGTCCCCTCGGCCTGAGCGAAGAGGACACTTCTATCGAGTTAACACCGGACATTTCTATCGGGGTTCAACACGCAGAATTGGAGAATCGCGAAGTGTGGCGAATGGACCGGGAGGTTCTTCCCTCCCGATCGCTGAGTTGGAAGCACGAGGCTTCAACTCACTTCTTCTTCTTGTAATCGCCTTCAATGATCCCGCGGGCATCCTCGAGCCCTTCGCCCTTCAGATCCGAGAGCATCGCCGTGTCGTCTTTCGCATTCCACTTGAAACTGAACTCGAAGCCCACTTTTGGCGTTGCCGGGAAGTTCCCCTTCTCCACGGCTTCGGTTACCGTGGCCGAAATGACGCCGTCCTTGTCTGTCTTGGTCTTACAGGTCAGGATGCATCCGTTGTCCCCGTTGAACGCGGACAGCTTCAGGGTGTTCTTGCCGAATTCCATCGTCAGATCGACGCCGCTGTCCTCACGGACCCAGGCCGTCTTGTCCGACTTCTCTTTGGGGTCTTTCTTGTCCTGCGCCGGAGCGGCGAGGGCCACCAAGGACAGTGTAATTCCAACGGTGAGCAGTCGCACCAGCATGAGAGTTCTCCAGTGATTGAATCAGCGGAACGAATCCCGCACCGGAAACGTTATGAGCGCATTCGGATTTCGCCAATAGGTTCACCACTTCCACACACAAGTTGCTCGCACCCCGCTGACTGAGCAGGCTCGCATCTCCAAACAACTAAACTCAACAAACACGCAAATTCGGAATTGCTGATTCGCAAACCGTGGCATAGAACACTGACCGATGTTCGTGTGACATTTCAATTGGAGAGCCCATGCTCAGGAAAGTAACCGCGGAATTGATTGGGACGTTCTGGCTCACCTTTGGTGGGTGCGGCAGCGCAGTGCTGGCGGCCAAGTTCCTCACGCTCGAAGGGACCACGCCGTTGAACCTGGGCATTGCCCTGGTGGGGGTGTCGCTGGCGTTCGGGCTCACGGTGCTCACCATGGCTTATGCCATTGGCCACATCTCGGGTTGCCACCTGAACCCCGCCGTGACAGTGGGACTGGTTGTCGGTAAGCGGTTCAAAGCTGCGGAAGCGATTCCGTACATTCTCGCACAGGTGGCTGGCGGGATCCTGGGAGGCTTCATCCTCTTCACCATTGCCAGTGGCAAGCCCGGCTTCGCCCTGACCGACACGGCAGGCACCTTTGCCACCAACGGCTACGGCGAATTCTCGCCCGAGAAGTACTCCTTGATGTCGTGTCTGGCCATGGAAGTGGTTCTCACCGGGATGTTCATCTTCATCATCCTGGGGAGCACCCACGCGGGGCGGGCTCCGGCGGGCTTCGCGCCGATTGCAATTGGGCTGGGGCTGACACTGATTCACCTGATCGGTATTCCCGTGACCAATCTGTCGGTGAACCCGGCTCGTAGTACCGGCCCCGCGGTGATTGCTGCGATCAACAGCGCCCCCACGCCGCTTACGCAGTTGTGGCTCTTCTGGGCTGCGCCCATCATCGGTGCCGCGGCTGGCGCGCTGTTGTACACCTTTGTCTCGTCGGACAAGGACACTTCTGTGACGGCCTGATGCTGGTGACACATCGACCGACCCACCGGTGTGGGTCGGTCTCACGCGGCACCAATCAGTTTGCGAAACTCGTCTTCATTGAGGATCGTCACGCCGAGTTCCTTGGCCTTGTCGAACTTGCTCCCGGGCTTGTCGCCAACCAGCACATAATCGGTCTTCTTGCTCACGCTGCCACTGGCCTTCCCGCCCGCATCCTTGATCGCCGTTTCTATGGTGACGCGATCGTAATTCACCAGCGACCCCGTGACGACCACCGTCTTGCCGGCCAGCGGTAAGCCCCCGACCGGTGCGGCTTTTTTGTCGTGCGTGGTCTTGATGCCCAGTTCTTTCAACTCGGCCACGAGTTTCATGCCCGTGGGGCTATCGAAGTAGTTGCGAACGAACTGGGCACGCTTGGGGCCGACGCCCTTGGCTTTCGCCAGATCCTCGGCTGTCGCCGCCACGATCGCATCGAGCGTCGGGAACGCCTCGACGAGCGCCTCGGACATCGATTCGCCCACCATGTAGATACTCAGCGCGGAGAGGAGCCGCGCCAGCCCGCGTTCCTTGCTTGCGGCAATCCCATCCAGCAGTTTCTGGGCTTTCGTGTCGGCGAACTTTTCAAGTGCGAGAAGTTGCTTCTTGTTCAGGCGGTAGAGATCGGTGACCGAGCGCACCAACTCCGAATCGACTAACTGATTGGCGACCTCGGCACCCAACCCCTCAATATCCATGCGGGTGCGCTGGGCAAAGCCTTCCAGGCGGCGGGCCAGTTGTCCCGGGCAGAGCGCCGGGTTATCGCAGACGTAGTTGTAGCTGTTCGCGGTTTCGAGCTTCACCACCGGGCCGCCGCACATCGGGCAACTTTTGGGCCATGTGATCGGCTTCTCCTGCCCGGTCCGCGACTCGGCCACCACGCTGATCACCTGCGGGATGATCTCGCCTTTCTTCTCGACGACCACGGTATCGCCGAACCGGACATCCATCTTCTCGACCCAGGAAGCGTTGTGCATGCTGGCGCGGGCCACGTTGGTGTTGGCCAATCGCACTGGCGGATCGAACAGCGCGACCGGGGTGAGTTCGCCGAACTTGCCAATCGAGAACTCCACGTCCGTGAGCTTACAGATGCCCTGCTCGGCCTCGAACTTGAACGCCTTGGCCCAGCGTGGGACCTTCGAGGTGAAGCCCAGACGTTCGCGCTGGGCGAAATCGTTGACCTTGATGACCATGCCATCGGTGTCGTAGGGCAGGTCGGCACGCTTCTGGTCCCACTCCTTGCAGTAAGCCAGAACTTCGTCGATGGAGCGGCAATGCCGGGTGTGCGGGTTGACGGGAAAGCCGAACGACTTGAGCACCTCGAACAGTTGCATTTGCGAGGTGATGGCCACGCCATCCAGAGCGCCGGTACCGTAGGCGAAGAAGCTCAGTTTGCGTTTGGCGCATTCCTTGGGGTCGAGCAGTTTCAGCGTGCCTGCAGTGGTATTGCGGGTGTTCTCGTAAGCCTTGTCCCCGCGGGCGACCCGTTCCTGATTCAGCCGCACCAGTTCCGGGCGTGACATGTAGACTTCGCCCCGGACCTCGAAGATACGTGGTGGCGATTTGCCCGCAAGCCGGAGCGGAATCGCCGGGATCGTCCGGATGTTGTGCGTGACATCGGCCCCGACATCGCCACTACCGCGCGTTACGCCCACTGCCAGCAACCCGTTCTCGTAAGTCATGGACATGGAGACGCCATCGATCTTCAGTTCCACCACGTATTCCACCTGGCTGCCGGTGGAGAGTGCCTTCCGCACATCAGCATCGAACTTGCGCAGATCAGCTTCGTCGTAGCTGTTCTCGATCGAGAGCATGGGCACCTTGTGCGCCACCTCGACGAAGCCAGGAATGGGTTTGCCCCCGACCCGCTGCGTCGGGCTATCGGGTGTGGCCAACTCGGGGTGCTTCTTCTCCAGGTCGATCAATTCCTGAAGCAGCCGATCGAAGTCGCGATCGGAGATGATCGGGGCAGCATCGGCGTAGTAGAGATGGTTGTGATGATCGATCTGTTCCCGAAGTTCGGCGGCGCGTGCGGTGGGTGGAGTTGCGGATTTCGCCACGGGGCGTTCCCTCAAGTTGGGCCATGGGAATTTAACGCCCCGATTGTGCCGTGTAAGCGCCAGAAGGGCAATGTTGGTCGCGCGGTTCCAGCCACGTCACGGTTGGAGTTCCCAGAGCCAGACGACACCCACCCCGTCGCTCGGTTCGGCCCGTCGTGCCCACCCACCCACCAGGAGCCGCGTCCC
>JBGTAO010000139.1:0-6929 GCA_041749835.1 Gemmata sp.
TTACACCAACGACCCGCTACTGTGGGATGGCCGCGGGGTGTGGGGCGATCCGTCCCTGGTGCCGGTCAACCGCTACCAACGCGGAATGGAGCCCGAGCCTCCCCGGCCACCGACTCCCACAGAACTTCCCACATTAGAGTGGGAAGCCAAGGGACCTCCGGCAATTTCATCACACGATTGATTCCAGAAGCTCATTTCTTATCCCGAGGTGTGAACGTGACTGTTCCGTTGTCGTGGCCGCTGTAAACGCCGCTGCCGTCCTTGTTAAACACGACACAATAACCGGGATTCTTGATCGCTCGCGCTTGTAGCGGTTTCTCTCCCTCAAGACCCCAGAACGTGATCTGCCCGGAGTAGCCACACACGGCCAACAGTTTCGCGTCCGAATCCCAGACCAGTGCATAGGGGTCATCCGAGGTTGGGCCAAACTTCTTGATCTCTTTGCCGTCCTTGAGATTCCACTTGCGAATCGTTCGATCCATGGAAGCCGTTATCACCGTGTCGGGATCGCCAGCAAATGCGACGGTCGTCACAGCCTCTTCATGACCCTTCAGTTGCTTCAGCTCTTTTTGTGCGGCGACGTCCCACACCTTCACCAGTTTGTCCGCCGATGCTGATACCAGAGTCTTGCCATCGGGCGAAAACGCCACGGCATAGACAGAGCCCGCATGGCTTCCCAGCACCTTGCGTTCTTTACCGTCGGTAGCATTCCAGAGCCGCACACCCTTGTCGGCGGAACCCGTAGCAATTGTCTTCCCATCGGGCGAGAATGCGACCGCATCAACAATATCGGTGTGTCCCTTCAACTCGGCTTTCGTCTTGCCGTCTTCCAGGGACCAGATTCGCCCGGTCTTGTCCTGGCTCCCCGACACAAGTAAGGCTTCTTTGGGATGGAACGCCAGAGTGTACACCGGTCCGGTGTGGCCCTTGAGGACAGTCCGTTCTTTCAAAGACCCATCCGCCGCGATATCCCAGAGTTTGATCGTGTTGTCGAAACCCCCGGTGGCCAGTGTCTTCCCGTCCGGGGAGACCACAACAGCATGCACCAGACCTGAATGAGCTTTGACCGGTGCCGAAGGCTGAGCCGTCACGGTTGGTAATAGGCAGGGAAACAGGACTACAAAACAGAGCAAGCGGAGGCGGGTCATGCGATTACCCCAGATGGTCGTTCGAGTTGATCGTACGCGGCCATTGTGCGAGGCGGTGCGCTGTTCGCAAGAGGTTTTCTGGTTTCTGATGCCACCAACGGGATAATGTGGTTGCACCTACATCCTGAATCGGGAGTACCTGTCATGAAGTGGTGGTCCGGGTTATTGGTGTTGTCGTTGGTGGCGATGGCCTTGCTAATCAATCAACTACTCCGGAAACCCACGAGCCAACCCGGCCCGAATCCGAGCCCCATTGCGGCCGGGGATCAAGAAATCGCCTGGCTGCACAATCCCACTTCGTTCGAGACCTGGGAGAACTTCGTTTGGGGTGTCAAACGAGCCGAGATGGCGAGCGACGGTGGGCTGGATGGGCTCGAAGTGGATGATTCCGGAGCGTTCCCCAGCCGGACCACGGCGGTGCCGGAGATCGTGATTCGGCGGAAAGGCTTTCCCGGTCAGCTCCGAATCCGCTGGTACAAGTTGACCGACGAGGCCACCCAGGAAGCGTGGGTGCAGACGCTGGCAAAGCGGAATCCCTCGCTCTTGGGCATCATCGGTGGCTGGTCGAGCGATCGAGCTCGCGAGCTGGCAGAAACGATGCGCAACACAGCATGGTCCGGCCAAAAGCCGTTGCTGTTCATTCCGACTGCCACCGCCGACGTGGTGTATCCCGAAGATAACAACGCGAGCGGCGATCAAGGCCCGAGCCTCATTGGGCTCTACGATCGCGCGTTTCGACTCTGCTTCACTAACCGGCAGATGGCCGATGCTGTCACCGATTATGTCTTCTCCGATCCCACGCTCCGCCCCGGGGTCGTTGGCATTCCACTACTACTGACAATCGGTTCGGCGGGGGCCGGCGGCTGGCCCATGATCGCCAGTGTACCGGAACTTGAGCCAGTGCGGTCGCTGCCAGCGTTCGCAATCGCCTGGAAAGACGATCCCTATTCCACCGACCTTGGGTACAAGTTTCGGGACGCGCTGCGCCGCCACGCCGGACCACAGTCTGGCACACCACTCTTGAATGTGACACTTTACCCAGTCCCGTTCAGCACGGGCCGGCTCAATATTCCCAATCGTACCGAGGCCGAGATCACGGATGATATTCTGGAGAGTTTGCCACCGGAGGGTGAACGCACGATTCTGGTGATCCCCACGGTGAGTGCGCCGGCCCGCCGTTCGATCCGATCGCTGGTGGAAGGTAATCCCACGATTGGTCGCCGATTGGTGGCTGTCACCGGGGATGGGATCTCGATGAACACCTTCTTCCGAGATCAGGAGTTTGCCTGGCCAATTCGGGCGTTGCCTGTGCCGTTGGTGTTGTTTACCCATGCCGACCCATTTGGCTGGGATCGCCCGGGCGTTGGCGTTGCCCCCCCAGCGGGTTACGAACTGGCAGCACCACGAATGGGGGCCGTCCGATCAACCACGGAAGATATTCGCTTGTTCAACCGGTTGGCTCGGATCATCGCTCGGGGCGTTTTCCCCGATGGTCAACCGGACGCACCTCGTGATGCCGATGCGGTGACCAAGCGGTTGCACAAACTGGAACCGGCATTCTTCGATCCGACCGGGAATCGGCTGAGTGGTTCAGGCGAGCATGTGGTTGTGGTGCGACCGAATTCCTTGATTGCCTCGCGCAACGGGGCTAGCAATTTGGACGCCGTTCTCGAAGTCTATACGCGGTCCCCGGGCAAACCCGGTTGGGTTCGTCTGCACGCTCGAAACATCCTCCGTGCGGGTGGAGGAACAGCAAAGTGAATTCGACGACATCCGCGCTTCCGCCCGGTACCGAAGCACCGCCTCTCGCCATCTGGCGCTACATCGGCCGCTTAGCCCCGTTGGCGTTCCTCTGGGTTGGTCTCGCCGGCTTGCTGGGTTGGTTGCTTTACTCACGCGCTGGGTGGAGTGAGGCGTCCGATCAGGGGAACATGCGCGAGTGGATCGACAACACTCGCATCTTTCGCAAAACCTTATCCGAACTCGTGCGAGAATATGTCGACCTCCAGGCAGGCACCAACCCCGGGCCAGACCAATCGACCCGGCTCCGGAACAAGCGAGAGGAGATTGAAGAGCAGATCCGAGCGATGACCGAGCCCTCGCGGATTTACTCTGCACAACTGCCGCTGTTCCCTGAGGTGTACAAGATCGAAGTCGATTTCTACGGCCTGCCGAACACCCCAGGCCAGGAGTCTTCGACCATCCGCTGGGAATCTCCCAAGCCCAAACCTGGTGGGCATGCTCGGGCTCAACTGCGGACGATCACAATCGAACCGGCCTTGAATCACTCGGACATCAACGCGGTCATCCGCATGGAGTACCGGCTTCACACTTTTAACCGGATACAGAAACAACAAGACGAGTACCGCTACTGGCAAACCATTGCAGCACTCGTCTTGATCCCCACGACACTGTTCGCGGGCGGATTTGCTATTCGGTTCTTGCGTCGGGAGCGCAAGCGCGAACTGGACCGGTGGAGGGCTGCTGTGGATGCCGAACATCGCGAGCGAGAATTGCTCGCAGCGCGAGTCAAGCAACAGGAAGCCGAACGAGCGACTGAAGACCTGGGACGACGAGTTCTGGAGCAGCAATTGGCTTCCGCGAAGCTGGAAAGCCGAGCTTCCGAAGCGGAGAAATCGGCACTCGAACTGAAATCGCAATTGTACGCCAGCATCGGCATCATGGCGGGTAGCTACGCCCACAACATCAAGAACCTGCTGGTGCGGCCGAACGATCTTCTAGTGCGGTGCCTCGAATCGAACGGAGTCGACCACGAACAAAAGGGAATGTTGTTGCAGGTGCGAAGCACCCTGGGCACGGTGACTGAACGCTTGCAGCAGATCTTGCGAACCGTTCGCCGCGACCCGTCGAATAGCGAGATCACTCGCGTTGATCTTGCGGAACTGGTGCGTGAGTCGCAACAAACTTGGGCCGAAACGGGCCGTGACAAGTGGAAGTTGCTCGCAACAGCAGAAGTCCCGAGCACTCCAACGTGGGTAAGAGGCGACCATTCGCACCTGCAGCAAGCGATCGAGAACCTCGTGTTCAACGCCCGTGATGCCACTTTCGAGATGCGGAACTACCTACGTGATGAGGCAAAGCGCGAGTCGGATTCCGCCCTCCGCCGACAGCGGTTACTCGATGCCGCCTCGTGGAAAGGCGAGGTGCATCTTCGCGTCAGCGAGGATGGCGACTGGGCCGTCCTTGAAGTCAGCGACAACGGAATCGGCATGACCGATGAGGTGCGACGCAATTGCTTGACCACTCATTTCAGCACCAAGCGCGACAACGCTCTCTACGAAGGCTACAGTGCGGGCATGGGCCTGGGGTTATCGTTTGTCGCTGTGATTCTGGAGCACCACCACGCCGCGCTCGAGATTGAGTCGGCACCATTGCGTGGCACCATTTTCCGAATCCGCATTCCCGCAGCCCGAGGTTGATTGGCCACGAAGGTGAGCAGGATTCAGTGCTGGGTAGTGTGGGTGGCAATGAGCCTTTGCTTGGCGGCTCGGGTGCAGAGCTTGATCGCTGCCTCACGACGAAGTGCCGTGCCGTGATCTGGCTGGAGTTCGTGGAAGACCAGAACCACGGGACCACGCGATCGGGTATAGCGTGCTGCGCGGCCGGCATTATGTTGATGGGTGCGGCGTTCCAGGTTGGTGGTGATCCCGGTGTAAAGCGTGCCATCCGAACACCGCAGGATGTAGACCCACCACTCGGACTTGAGCTGCATTACCTTCGGCACGGTTATTGCTAGCTTATTCTGTCGACGAGGTGCGACCTGGGAACCGTTGGGCGACGGTTTCAGGGGAGCACCTCGCTTTTTCTTTGTTTCTGCAAGGCTTTTCGGCCTTTGAGCCATCACCACCTCACTGGCGGGTCGCGCGACACAGTGCCTGATTCCAGGCAACCTCTGCCTGCAAAAGGTTGCACCCCAGCCTAACTTGTCGGCTTTCCGACACCCAGTGCATCGGCGACACGATTGATGTAGTTAAAAAATGCGGTAATCATGGTGATCTGCAGAATGGCTGTGTCATCGAAGCCCACTTCTCGAAGTGGGGCCAGATCTTGTTCCGTCTGTTGGTACGGGCACTTCGTCAGCTTGGCTGCGAAATCGAGCATCGCCCGATCCGCCGGGGAGAGTTTGGCCTGGGTGTGGTCCCGCCGCAACGCGGCGGCAAGTTCGTCATCGAGGCTAGCCCGACGAAGGAACTCGCTGTGGCTCTCGGTTCAGTAGAAGCAGGCATTCTGCGCCGACACCACTGTGGCAATCATTTCGTGCTGGGTCCGGCTCAACGGCAAGTGCGGTTGGAGCATGGCCGCGAAGCCCGACATCATGTGCTGCATCGCCTCGGGGATCAGGCTTTGGATTGCTGTGGCGCTGTCTTTCGTACCATCGGGCCGAATGAGTGCGGGTACTGGCTCGACGTATTCGACGGGGTAGCACTCGCGGATCGCATCGTAGGTTGCACGAAGTTCGGGATGGGCGTGTTCCTTCGCGATGAATCGAATCCAGGCCATATGCGATACCCTCAGTGTGAACGCGAATGAATGTATTATCTCGGTAGTACTATTTGAATCGCAACCGACAACTTGGCTTCCGAAGCACGCGACATCTTGTTGCGGTCGAGCGATCCAGCTAGGGTATGACCCCAGGCGACCGCGGAGGTCGCGTATCCGTTCATTGAGGAACTCATGGATATCATCACGGTGGCCGATGCCCGCAAGGTCGAGGCGGTTGGCCGAACGGTACGCCTTCAGGGCTGGGTGCGAACCCGTCGTGATTCCAAAGGCGGATTCAGCTTTATCGAACTGAATGATGGCTCGTGTCAAGGGAATGTGCAGATCGTCGCTCCCAAAGAGTTGGCGAACTACGAAACCGAGGTGCTCCACCTCCATACGGGTTCCAGTGTGGTCATCGATGGCGAGGTGAAGGCATCACCGGCCAAGGGTCAAGCGACCGAGGTTCACGCGGAGCGTGTCGAGCGGATCGGCGACGCCGACGCCGAGACCTACCCGCTCCAGAAGAAAGGGCACACCTTCGAGTTCCTGCGTGGGATCGCCCACCTGCGCCCCCGCACGAACACGTTTGGTGCCATCGCTCGTTTGCGGAACCAGGTGTCGAAATCGATCCACGACTTCTTCTATGAGCAAGGGTTCTTGTACGTTCACACGCCGATCATCACTGCAAGCGATTGCGAAGGCGCGGGAACGCTCTTTCGAGTCACCACGCTCGACCCCGACAATCTGCCGCGTGTCGACGGGAAGACCGACAACACGCAGGATTTCTTCGGGAAGCCGACGTACCTGACCGTGAGCGGGCAACTCCAGGTGGAATCGTTCGCGTGCTCGCTCGGCAAAGTGTATACCTTTGGCCCCACATTCCGTGCCGAGAACTCGAACACGCCACGCCACCTCGCCGAGTTCTGGATGGTCGAGCCCGAAATGGCCTTCTACGATCTCCAGGATAACATGACGCTGGCCGAAGCGTTCCTTAAGCGGATCATCCGCGATGCGCTTGAGAAATGCGCCGAGGATATGAAGTTCTTCGCCGAGCGCGTGGATAAGGAACTGTTCACCCGGCTCGAAAATGTTCTGAACAACCCATTCAAGTGCGTGTCGTACACCGAGGGTATCGACATCCTCTTGCAGTCAGGCAAAAGCTGGGAATACCCCGTGGCATGGGGGAACGATCTGCAAAGCGAACATGAGCGATACCTCGCCGAGGTCCACTTCAAATGCCCGGTGATCTTGTACGACTATCCGCGCACCTTGAAGCCC
>JBGTAO010000140.1:0-6301 GCA_041749835.1 Gemmata sp.
GGCCCGGCAGATCCTCGCACTCGAAGACAAGGGGTTGGTTTCACGGCTCGAAACTGTGTGGGGAAAGATCGGGGTTCCATCGCAGGAACGCGCAGCTCTTACGAAGAAGTGGAAAGAAGCCCTCACGGAACCCGTGCTGACCCGAGCCGACTTGAGTCGCGGGAGGGCGGTGTTCACGCAGCACTGCGCGGCCTGCCACAAGATGTTCGGAGAGGGAACGACCGTCGGGCCAGAACTCACCGGATCGCAACGGGCGAACCTGGATTATGTGCTCGAGAATGTGCTCGATCCCAGTGCGGTCGTTCCCAATGAATACCGCCTGATCAACTTCACGCTCCAGGATGAACGAGTCGTGTCGGGAATCGTGCTCCGCGAAACGCCGGATGCCGTGACGGTGCGAACCACCAACGACACCGTGCTCATCCCGAAAAGTGAGATCGGCCAACGCAAAGCCACAAACGTCTCGATCATGCCCGACGGCTTGTTCGAGCAACTGAAGGCCGATGAAGTCCGGGATCTGATCGCCTATCTTCGCGCCAAGGAGCAAGCGCCGTTGCCGAAGTGAGCCACACGCCTGCAGTGTCAGCAAGGGAGGTCTTCTACACTTGCTCACACTGCAAATCAGGCTCGGACCGCATTGGTCGAATTCTTGAGTCGGTAACCGCGACCGCGTTGATGGGTGATATCGTCCATCTCGGTCAGTGTCTTCTTCACGATTTCCGGGAAGTTACTACTCGTGGTCTTGTAGCCGCCCGCCAGGATTTTGCGTGCGATTTCCGGACCACTGAGAGCACCGCGTGCGCCCCGGAGCACCTTGCGGATCTCTTCGCGTAGACTGCTGGATTTCGGTTCAATCGAGCTGGTTACCGGTGCTTCGATCAGCCGAGGAGTGGGAACGGCAATGATCCCTGACGACGGAGCGGACGGGCCGGAGAAGCGGTGGAGTGCGGTCGTCATGCTTCGTTCGAGCAGTGCGATATCGGTGTCCAGCGCGCGGAGCTGCCCCTGAAGCTCTTCCCGCTGCCGAATCAGTTCCGCAAGACGATCGCGTTGCAGGCGAAGATTCTCGATCTCTTGCCCGCGTTCCCGCAGGAGCTGTTCTTGGCTCTGGATCTGCGAATCGAAATGGCTCAACGGATCGCTCATCGGTGCCGCTCAAGAAGGCCGTTCAGTATCAGTGTTGAGAGTGGCATGAAGTGGGGCCACCGGGTACCGGTAACCCGTGGAGCCATACGAATTCTCATACGTGCCCACCCTCCGTATCCCATACAACCTCAATATCCGGTAGACTCACAAGCGATTCGTTCCATCAACTCGATTCCTCCGGTAGAGCTGTCATGATAACCCGCACGTTACTTGCAAGCACTCTGGTGACGCTGGGAGTGGTCATTGTTACCGCTGCCGATCGACCGATCACACCTGCGTTCAAGGCAGGGCGTTCGCCGGTACTGGCACCTCACGGTATCGTGGCAACGAGCCACCCGATTGCGGCTCAAGTCGGCCTGGAGATTCTCAAGAAAGGTGGCAACGCCATCGATGCTGCCATCGCCACGAATGCGGCCATGGGACTGATGGAACCGACGTCCTGCGGCATCGGCGGAGATCTGTACGCCATCGTATGGGATGCGAAGACTAGCACGATTCACGGCTTGAACGCCAGCGGTCGCGCACCCGGCAAAGCGACACTGCAATACTTTAAAGACAAAGGCTTGAAGGACATTCCCACGACTGGGCCGCTCAGTTGGTCGGTGCCGGGCTGCGTGGATGGTTGGGACGAATTGCGCCGTAAGTTCGGCACCATGTCGTTTGAAGCACTGCTGGCACCGAGCATTGCATACGCGGAATCCGGTGTGCCTGTGCCCGAGGTGATTGCCGGGTACTGGCGGTCGGTGGAGCGAATGAAAGACCCTGGGATGCGCGAAACCTTTCTGCGACCCGACGCCACAGGCGCTCTGCGAGCACCACGGAAGGGCGATGTCTTCAAGAACCCGCAACTGGCGCAATCGTACAAACTGATTGCGGGGCAGGGCCGCGATGCGTACTACAAAGGCGCGATCGCCGAAAAGCTTGTCGCCTTCTCGGACAAAGTCGGCGGACTGTTCACGGCGAAAGATTTCGCTGATCACAAGTCGGAATGGGTCGCTCCGGTGAAAGCGACTTACCGCGGTTACGATATCTGGGAGATCCCGCCACCCGGGCAAGGGATCGCCGCGTTGCAGATGCTCAACATGCTGGAACCCCACGATCTCAAAAAGATGGGGCCGAACTCGCCCGACTATTGGCACCTGCTGGTCGAGGCCAAGAAACTCGCCTTCGCCGATCGGGCCAAATTCTACGCCGATCCCGTGTTCGCAAAGGTGCCCGTGGCGGAACTGATCTCGAAGCCTTATGCGGCAGAACGGGCGAAGTTGCTCAATCCCAAGATGGCACTTACAGACATCCCACCGGGGGACCCGCGATTGGGTGGCGCGGAAACGATCTACCTCTGTGTGGTCGACAAGGATCGCAATTGTGTGTCGCTGATTCAGAGCAACTACGGCGGCTTCGGCTCCGGGCTTTCGGCCCCCGGCACCGGGTTTGGTATCCAGAACCGTGGATGTTTGTTCGCCCTCGATGAGAAGCATGCCAACAAGCTCGAACCCGGGAAACGGCCCTTCCACACGATCATTCCGGCGATGGTGACCAAGGACAATCAACCCTACCTCACCTTCGGGGTGATGGGGGGCGACATGCAACCGCAGGGGCATGTCCAAGTGCTCGTGAATCTGCTCGATTTCGGGATGGATGTTCAACAAGCGGGCGAGGCACCGCGGGTCGAACACGTAGGGTCGGCGACTCCCACCGGCACACCCGGCAAACCTGATGGTGGGACGATCAAGATCGAACCCGGCATTCCGGAAGACGTGATCAAAGAACTGGAGCGACGTGGGCACTCCATCGAGCGCGTTCGAGTGAATAGTGGTGGATATCAGGGGATTCGCATCGATCCGAAAACCGGAATGCTCCACGGCGGAAGCGAACCGCGCAAGGATGGTGCCGCTGTTGGCTATTGAGCATTCCCGGCTAGCCAGAATGGGCAACAAGAACTGGCTCCCCATTTTGTCCAAATTGGGCTTTTATTGGCTACCTCGGGTCGTCTAAACTCTGGTCACGCCGAGTTACGTCTGACCCGCAGGATGCGGTCTTCCCCGTGCAGGGATTCGCACGCATGGCCAATACCAGCAAAATCGTACCACTCGATGGCCTGGCAACCACACTAGCAAAGCTTCGCGCTGCCGGGAAGCGTGTAGTTCACTGTCATGGCGTCTTTGATCTGTTGCACATTGGCCATGTTCGCCACTTCGAACAGGCCCGCAAACTCGGCGATATCCTCGTAGTAACTCTGACGCCCGATCGATTCGTCAACAAGGGTGTTGGTCGGCCGGCATTCACGGAATCGCTGCGAGCCGAGTTCCTGGCGTCACTTCATTGCATCGACTTTGTCAGCATCAATCGCTGGTCCACCGCGGTCGAAACCATCCGCTTGCTGCAACCAACTGTCTTCGCAAAGGGAAGCGAATTTCGGAACCTCAACGACACGATTGGTCACGTTTCCAAGGAAGCCGATGCGGTCCGCGAAGTCGGTGGCGAAATCGCGTTCACCGATGATCTGGTTTACAGTTCGTCGGGGCTCATCAATCAGTTCTTGTCGCCCTATCCGGATACCGTCCGCGACTACTTGAGCGACTTCGCCTCGCGGTATACGGCGGAAGACGTGCTCGCGCCACTGCGGGCCGCCCAGGATCTGCGTGTGCTTGTGATCGGCGAAACGATCATCGACGAGTACAGCTATTGCGAAGCGATCGGAAAGTCGGGGAAAGAACCCGTGCTTGCAAGCCGATTCCTGGGAACCGATCGATTCCCCGGCGGAGTGCTCGCCTGTGCCAATCACCTTGCGGGTTTTGTGAAGAGGGTCGATCTCTTCACGCTACTCGGTGAACGAGGCGACGAAGAAGCGTTCGTTCGCGGCTCGCTCAAGCCAAACGTAACGCCGATGTTCCTGGAGAAGCCCGGTTCCCCCACGATTGTGAAGCAGCGCTTCGTCGAGAAGTACCTGTCGCAAAAGATGTTCGAAGTCTATCGCATGGACGATGCGCCACTCGATGCCGCTACGGATGCGAAGTTGTGCCAGCAACTTCAGGAGATTTTGCCGGAATACGATGTGGTCGTGGTAGCCGATTACGGGCATGGCATGCTCTCGGCAACCGCCCGAAAAACCATCTGCAACGGGGCCCGGTTCCTGGCGGTGAACACGCAATCCAACGCGGGCAATCACGGCTTCAACATGATCTCGCGTTATCCGCGAGCCGATTACGTTTGCCTGGCGCAACGCGAGGTGGCACTGGAGACACGCAACCAGCAGTTGACTGGCGAAGAAATGGCGGAGCATGTCGCGGCGAAACTCGATTGCCCACGAGTTATGATCACTCGCGGTAGCGCCGGGACATTGTTGCACTCGGCACCGGGAGAATTCACTCGCGTTCCGGCATTGGCTACCAAGGTCGTCGATCGAGTCGGGGCGGGCGACGCGGTGCTCTGTGTGACGGCGCTCTGCACGGCCATGGAAGCCGAACCCGAGATCACAGCATTCATCGGCAATGTTGTGGGAGCCGAAGCAGTGGCCATCATGGGCAATCAGCGTTCGGTGGAGCAAATCCCGATATTCCGCCATGTGGAATGCTTGCTGAAACTCCACGCCGGGAACGTAACACCGAAGCCGAACCGGAAGAGAAGCAAGGTTCGGGTGGGTGCGTCACGGGGCAAACGCCGGTTTCCTCCCAAAGGTTAGTTCGCGGGATTCGAAACAGGAAGGGTCACTTACCGTCAAGGACGACAACATGCAGGACCGCAAGCGATTCACCGTGCTGGTGACGGGTGGTGCCGGATACGTTGGCTCGATTCTCGTTCCGAAATTGCTGGACGCCGGGCACACCGTGCGAGTGCTCGATACGTATTACTTCGGCACTAACTCCCTCGATGGAGTGCGCGGCCAACCGAACTTGAGCGAGATCCGTGCCGATCTTCGCGATCGTGCGGCGTTGGATGGAGCGCTGCGTGGTTGCACCGCGGTGATTCATCTGGCCTGTATCTCCAACGATCCCAGTTTCGAGCTCAACCCCACACTTGGCAAATCGATCAACTACGATGCGTTCTTGCCACTTGTGCAATTGGCCAAGCAACACGGCGTTCGTCGCTTTATTTATGCCTCTTCTTCGAGCGTCTACGGCATCAAGGACGAGGAGAACGTAACCGAAGATCTGCCACTCCAGCCACTCACCGATTACTCGAAGTACAAGGCTCTCTGCGAGGAAGTGTTGGAGCGAGAGCGAGAGCCAGGCTTCACGACGCTGACACTGCGCCCGGCCACCGTTTGCGGCTATTCCCCCCGACTGCGGCTCGATCTTTCCGTCAATATCCTCACGAACCTCGCTTATCACAAGCGCGAGATCACCGTGTTCGGAGGCGATCAACGTCGGCCCAACTTGCACATCCAGGACATGACCGATCTGTATGTGAAAACTCTGGAATGGGCTGACTCGCAGATCGATGGCAAGGTGTATAACGCCGGGTGGCAAAACCTCAAGATACGCGAGATTGCCGAGTTGGTGAAAACCGAGGTCGGGCCGGATGTGCGCATCGTCACCAGTCCCACGGATGACCTTCGGTCGTACTACGTTTCCAGTGAGAAGATCCATCGGGAACTGGGGTGGAAGCCGCGATACACGGTCCCCGATGCCGTTCGGGAACTCATCGCGGCCTTCCGCTCGAAGCGAGTCCCCAATTCGTTAACCGATCCCAGCTACTTCAACCTCAAAACCATGCACGCACAACTTGCTCATCAACAGGCGGCATAAGGCACATGTTACTCATGTCCCCTCAGGCCAACCTCTCTGTGGTCATTGCGAATCGCAACCATGCCCGGTATTTACCCCGGGCACTGGATGCGGTTCTCACGCAGTCGCGTACTCCCCGCGAGGTGATTGTTCTTGATGATGCTTCGACCGATCACAGCGTTGAGGTTCTGGAGCAGTACGCCCGACAGTTCCCCTGTGTGCGTGTGGTTCGGAATGAGTGTCATCGCGGTGTCACTGCGACCTACAACCACGGCTTCGAACTCGCAACCAGCGATTACATCCTGCCCGGAGCCGCGGACGATTACATCCTGCCCGGATTTATCGAAAAGGGAATGGAGCAACTGGCGCGGCACCCCCAGGCGGGTGTCTGCGTCGCCTATGGTTCGTGCACGCGGGGTAACCACGGG
>JBGTAO010000141.1:0-3051 GCA_041749835.1 Gemmata sp.
AACAAGCACTTCGAGAACGGCACATTCGCGTCTACAGAAACGCTCTTCTGCCGGCTGCACATGAAAGCGTGCCTCGATGTAACCGCCGACTGGCTCGAACGCCATCCGCCCCCGCCGTGCGATGCTTCACCGCCCGAACGAGCCGCGACATGACGCTTCTCCCCGGTTGCCGCATTGCGGTTGCCTCGAAGTTCCACCTGGAAGCTGATTGGCCTGCTCGACTTCGCCTCGGAACGGGCGTTGAAGCCGTGGCTTGCCGCTACTTCCCGGTTGGCCCGTGGCGCGCACTCACTGATACGGAACTTGCCCTCGTGGTCGAAGGCCCAGCGCCGTCGCGTTCGCTGCCACTTCTCGGAGCCGACGCGGCTCCGCCGACAACGGTTGCAACCGGTGCCCCCGACGCGATTCAACTGTTTCAGTTGCCCGGGCATCTGCGTGAGCAATGGTGGAAGCTGGTGGACGAGACTGCCGAGTCGGCCAACCCGATGCGCGGCTTCGACGAGTTCGCGGGGCAAGTGGCCGAGTTGCTCGCCTTCAAACGGCTGGACATACCCGCCGGTGCTCGCATGGAAGCCGTCGTGACCGCCCCGGGGGAACGCTCGATCCGCCGCGATCCTGAGAGCGGTGCAGCCTCGGGCCTGGGGCCTACGCTGGCCCCGTGGACACCGTGGCCGCTTGCCAGCCAGCACGATGCTGCGCGGCTCTGGGGTATCGTGAACCTCGACGACGAACCTACGGGTGTGGTGCTGATCAACCTGTCTTTGGCGGGCCTGGGCGCGGAACTGACTCCGCGATCGCCGGCCGCGCCACCAGCGACTGTTGGAGAAGTGGTCCAGTACTATTTGCAGGCGTCGCTGGGCTACCCGCCACTGCGAATTCAACTTGGCCCGGGGGAAGGGTGCCGGTTGCCGCCCGGGGGCCTGATCCTCGATGGCGATCCCTCCGGGAAGGAGGAGCCCGATCTCCTGCTGTTGATCGCGGCGGATGGTCCGGCGCGCCCGGAGCCGGAATAACCCTTGCGCCGGTATTGCGACCGGGTGATCCGGTCAGGTGCTTTCCTCCAATTCTTCTTGCAACTGGCACCAGCGTTCTTCGGCGGGTTCGAGTTGCTCGGTCAGTGCGGCAACTTCATTGTGCAGTCGCATGGCCTCATCCGCGTTCGTCGATTGCAGTAGCTTGGCGTTGGCGGCCCGCTTCTGGTCGTCGAGTAGCGCGATGGTCTTCTCCAGGTTCTTCATTTCCTTACGGATGACATTCTCGCTCCGCCGTGGTCGCTGTGGCACGCTGCGGGTCGGCTTGGCTATTTCCTGCGGCAGCTTGGCACGCCCCACGGCCGCCTCGCGTTCCCCGGCTTCGATCTCCTTGTTCACACGGTAAACGTAGTCGTCGTACTGACCCAGGTAGTTGACGACCTTGCTATCGCGCACTTCGACGATGCACGTGGCCACTCGCTTGGTGAAGTGTCGATCGTGGCTCGTGAAGATGACCGTGCCTTCGTACTCAACGAGCGCATCGACCAGCGCTTCCACGGTATCGACATCGAGGTGGTTCCCGGGTTCGTCGAGAATCAGGATGTTGTAATCGCTCAGCAGCAACCCCGCGAGGCACAGGCGGGCGCGCTCGCCACCGGAAAGCACCGAGATCGTCTTGTCCACATGCGAGCCGCGGAAGAGCAGCGCCCCGGCCACTTCCAGAATCTCCTGGATCTTCCGCCCTTTCCCCTTCGATTGCAGGTATTCGAGGACCGTGTCACGCTCCGGCAGTGTGGTGTAAACGTGTTGGGCATAAACGCCGATCTTGCAACCGTGGCCCCAGCGTACATCACCGGTGAGCGGCTTGAGCGAATCGACCACGGTGCGCAGGAAGGTGGTCTTCCCCTGGCCGTTGTCACCCACGATGGCGGCCCGCGATCCGTGATCGATCTCCAGGTGAATGTCGGAGGCAATCTGCCGGTCCGGGTAGCCGATCGCCAGATTGCGGCAGCGGAGTGCGGGGCCTTTGCGCGGTTCCACCTTGGGCGCTCGGATGCGTGCCGTCGGTTCGTCGCCCATCACTTCCACGGTTTCCAGCTTCTCCAGCGCTTTGGCTTTCGACTGAGCCAATCCGGCGGTGGCCGCGCGGGCCTTGTTGCGGGCAATGAAGTCTTCGAGGTGCCGCCGCTTGGCCATGATCGCGGCGTTGGAGCGTACGTCGTGCTCGCGCCGTTCCTTCTCGAACTCCAGGTAGGCCTCAACCTTGCCCGGGAACGACGTGAGTTTGCCGCGCGATAAGCCCAACGTGTGGGTGCAGGTGGCCCCTAGGAAGGCGCGATCGTGCGAGACGATCAGGCACGCCGCCCGGAAGTCGCGCAGGAAGTGCTCCAGCAGAATCTGCGTGCGCAGGTCGAGGAAGTTCGTCGGCTCGTCGAGCATGAGCAGGTTGGGCTCGTGCAGCAAGAGCGCCGCCAGCTTGAGCCGGGTTTGCCAGCCGCCCGAGAGCTTGGCCACCGGGCCGTTCAGGTATGCGCCCTTGATCTCGAATTGCCCCGCGACTTCGCCGCACCTCCAGTCGGGTTGCTCGCTATCACGCATCAGGAATTCGAGGGAGGTTTCCCCGGGCAAGAACGGATCGTGCTGGCGCAGGTAGCCCAGGCGCAAGTTCGGGTGGCGTACAACCTCGCCGCTATCGAGTTCCTCTTCGCCCAGCAGCACGCGCAAGAGCGTGCTCTTGCCGGCACCGTTGCGGCCGATGAACCCGACCTTCACGTTATCGCTGATTGTGGCTTCTGCACCGTCGAGGAGAATCTGGTCGCCGTAGCTTTTGTGGGCTTGTGTGATCTGTAAGAGGCTGGCCATCGTGAACGAGTTCCTCGGGGGAAGGCGCAAGAGCCGGACACCAGAGGTTAACGTATGGACTAGCCGGGCAATGAGCCTCCTCACGTTGCAGCAAAGCAAATAGAAACGATGAACTCCCAGAACGGGCTGGGGAATGTGGGGTTACGAGATGACGGCGATATCGCCAACGGCGCGGGTTGCGAGAGCGCGGGTGGCGAGCGGCGCGGCGTCAGCCCGC
>JBGTAO010000142.1:0-2936 GCA_041749835.1 Gemmata sp.
GAGCGTCGGTGCCGTTGAGCGTGAAGATCCAGCGATCGGGTGTCTTGCCGTTGAAGAAGCGATTGAGCCGGTGCCGGGCATCGTCGAGGGTGTGCTCGGCCGCCAGCGCCATCTTGTGTCCGGCTCGCCCCGGGTTGGCCAGTGAATGACGCGCGAACCGATCGAGCGCGGTGTACACGCCTTCGGGTTTCGGGAAACTCGTTGCGGCATTATCGAGGTAGATCACGGCAGTAGCTCTTTCACCGGAATGCGTCCGAGGGTCTTGCCACCACAAGCAACGGGCACGGCGTCGCCGGGGGCAGAGTTCGTCTGGCTTTTGTAGGTCGGGCTCTTCCCGCCCCGGGGTTGCGTGTACACTTCCACCCGGCGTTCCACGAGGTTCACGATCCAGCGCACGGCGACCTTGGCACCCGCGTAGAGTGCGAGTTTGGTTGTCTGATCTTCGAGGAGTGACGACTCGGAGACTTCCACGAGAACGATCATTTCCGACGGTCTCGGGTTTCCGGTCTTGTAATCGGCATTGGTGCCGGTTGCGAGTACCACATCGGGTTCCGGCTCGCTGTCGGTGGTCGTGATGGGCTGTTGAATCCGAACGGCAGCATCTGGGCCGGCGATCGCAAGCAATGCCTTCATCAGAGCGTTCACAGCGTAGTTGTGGGGCGGGTTGGTTCCCATTTTGGCGACGACCCAACCACGAAGAAGTTCAACGCGATCGTTCTCCGTGATGATGCCTGTCTCGATCATGCGGTGGTACTCATCCACCGTGAAGCGGTGCATCGGGAACGGTGGGATGGCGGGCACCAACTCGGTTCGCCGGTTCGCCTGTTTCGTGACTCGTGCGGCGGAACTCATCGGAGTCTCCGAGTGCTGGGCGGCTCGCATTTCGGCGTGTCAGTGCCCGACATACTTGGCGTAGAGCGTGCGGGCCTTGTCGGGTTCGCTGGTTCCCTTGATGATCGCGCGGCCATCGGGGAAAACGGTGAACTCGTACGGGTCGCCGTTCTCTGTGAGCTGGAACTTGAGCAGGAACTTGTTGTAGCTCACCGGGCCGCTTTGCTTGAGCACGCCGGCGAGGTATGCGAAGTCGAGCTTGTTCGTGGTGCGGTGCGACACCTGCACGGCGTTGCGGCCGCACAGCGTGGTGGTTTGGGTGCCGTGCTCGCCTTCGAGCCACTCGAACTTCCGCAGGGCGCAGCAGGGGCACTTCCCCTTCCGACCGGCGAGTGGGGCGACCTTCACGCGCTTGTTGGTGTTCTCCCACACATCCAACACCAGCAATTCCCGGTTTACAGTCTGCCTGTTTCCCGAGAGTAGCTTGATCGCTTCCGTGGCCTGATAACTCGCCACAATGCTGACGGCCGGAGCGAGCACGCCGGCGGTTTCGCAGGTGCCGGTTTCGCCCGGTGCGGGGGCCGCTTCGAAGACGCAACGCAAGCAGGGCGTTTCTCCGGGAATGATGGTCATGCTCATGCCCTGGCTGCCGACCGCGCCACCGTAGACCCACGGCTTGCCGTGCTTGATGGCCACATCGTTGATGAGATAGCGAATCTCGAAGTTGTCGCTGCCATCGAGAATCAGGTCGGCGTCCTTGCAGAATTCTTCGATGTTGGTGCGGTTGATGTCGGCGACGATCGGCTCCACGGTGATCGAAGAGTTGATCTGGCGCAGCTTCACTGCGGCGGCCTCGGCCTTGGGGAGGTTGTTCGCCACATCCGATTCGTCGAAGAGCACCTGCCGTTGCAGGTTGGAGGGTTCCACGAAGTCGCGGTCGATCACGCGAACAAAGCCCACGCCGGCGCGCACCAGAGTGTTCGCCAGCACTGTTCCGAGCGCACCGCAGCCGCACAAGGTCACACGGCTGGCGAGCAACTTCTCTTGGCCAGCTTTACCGAGGCCCGGAAATCGCATCTGGCGGGAGTATCGTTCCAACGAATTCGCATCGCTCATGATGATCAGGGTTCCAGGCGAAGCACCCGGGCGTGCGGGGTTCGCAGTGATCGGCCGAATCGCCACGCGGGCGCATCAACCGGTTATTCCGTTATCCTTGAGGAAGTCTTGCAGGAATCGGACCTGCTGTTTGGGCCACTTCTCACTTCGGGCAAAGCCGGCCAGCGTGGCCATGTCTTCCCGGGCGCGGCGCAGATCTTCGCCCTGCAATCGTTGCAAATAAGTGACCAGATATTGCAGCGATTCTTCTCCGACGACCGGGTTGAGCACCGCGGGGTCAGAGCCTTCGAGGAAGACATAGGTGTGCAGCGCGGCCAACAATAGCGGATGGATCCCGAGTTCCGCGGGAATGAGCGGGAAGACGGCGACACCGTCCGGGGTTTCTTCGGGTGCGGCTTCCGGTGCGGGATCGGTGGCCATGGCTCAACCTCCGGCAACAGCAGGGATCAGAGCCACGACCACGTTATCGGCGAGCTTGGTCTCCATCTCTTCGAGATAGCGGATGTCCTCGTCGTTCACGAAGATGTTGATGTAGGGCCGCAGCGTGCCATTCAGGAACAGCTTCGGTTCCAGGTCCGGGTGCAGTTTCACCAGTTCGGCCAACGCGGCACCCACGGTGCCAGCCGTGACCAATACTTCGTTCTTGCCACCGGCTTGCTCTCGCAGCGGCCCCGGGATCTCGATCTTGATCGCCATTGTCGTTTCCTCTCGCGTCTGGTCACCAGACCAGGGTGTAGCGCCACATCAGTAAGAACCCGAGCACGGAGGCGAACCCGATGGCCGGCACAGCCAGTCGGCTCGCACCCGAAGCCGCGGGAACGATCATCCAGGTGAGATACCAGGGGAACGCCCGCCCGGTGACCAGAAAAATCAGCCCCGCCGCAAAGACCACCCACGCATCGACCCAACTCGTGGGGCGGTGCCGCTGGGCCAACACGAACACAGTCAGCGCCAGGTACAGCGCCACCAGCACGCGCTTCCGCCAGATC